>NZ_JBYSYZ010000004.1:163299-256091 GCF_058783925.1 Pseudomonas sp. FW305-70 | reverse complement strand
CCCCATGTGAGAGTAGGTCATCGTCAAGATTAAATTCCGAAACCCCAATTGCGAAAGCAGTTGGGGTTTTGTTTTTGGCGTAGAAAAAGCACGCTCAATCGAGCACAAATTGGCGCAGTTATTTTTGTCCCGGGACACTAGAATAGGTCCAACTTTTTTAGAGTCAGAGCGCTTATGCCGGATTCGGTTGACGCCAAAGAGCTGTCAGAATTACCACTTGAAAATCTGGTTGCCTGCCATGAGTGCGACTTGCTCATGCGTAAGCCAGAACTCGCCCATGGCGAAAAAGCCTTGTGCCCGCGCTGTGGCTACGAGCTTTATGCCAATCGGTACAACGTCGTACAGCGCAGTCTCGCCCTGGTCATAGCCGCCTTGTTGTTGTTTATTCCGGCGAACTTTTTACCCATCATGCAGCTCCATCTACTCGGGCAGTCTTCGCAAGACACTGTCTGGAGCGGCGTTGTCGCCCTTTTTGACACGGGCATGCAAAGCGTTTCAGTGATTGTATTCCTGTGCAGCATGGGGATCCCGCTGCTCAAGCTGCTGTGCCAATTGGCCGTATTGTTGAGTATCCGTTTTGATGTCGGGCGCAGCTACGGTTTGTTGCTCTATCGCATTTATCACCATATACGCGAATGGGGGATGCTCGAGGTTTACTTCATGGGCGTGCTGGTGGCGATCGTCAAACTGGCAGATATGGCAGCTATCACCGTAGGCCTCGGCCTGGCGTGCTTCATTGGTTTATTGCTGATTCAAGTCTGGCTGGAGGTCGTAATGTCGCCTCACCAGATCTGGCAAGCGTTATCAGGAGAGGATGCCCATGCGGGCGATTGATGCAGGCATTCTGATTTGCAAGGAATGTCATGAATTGAACAGGCAGGAAGCTGATACCGACGAGCAGGTCTGTACGCGCTGCGGTGCGTTGGTGCATGCCCGCAGCCCGAATAGCCTGGTGCGCACCTGGGCATTGCTGATTACCGCCGCCATTCTTTACATACCGGCCAATTTGTTGCCGATCATGACCGTGAACTCCCTGGGCAAAGGAGCGCCCAGCACGATCATGGCGGGTGTGATCGAGTTGGTGCACTACGGCATGTTCCCCATTGCGGCCGTGGTGTTTATCGCCAGTATCGTGGTGCCCACTTTCAAGCTGGTGGGCATTGCTCTGCTGCTGTTTTCCGTGCAGCGCCATCAGCCCCTTTCGGCTCGCCAGCGTATCTGGATGTACCGTTTCATTGAATTCATCGGCCGCTGGTCGATGCTCGATATCTTTGTGATTGCCATCCTCGTGGCGGTCGTGAATTTTGGGCGGCTTGCCAGTATCGAAGCCAATCTTGGCGCCATCGCTTTCGCCTCGGTGGTGATTCTGACGATGCTTGCCGCAGTAACCTTTGATCCCCGACTGATTTGGGATAACACGGAGTCGGACGACGACCATGACTGATTTGCCTGTAGCGAAAACCCGACCGGCTTCGAACTGGTCTGCCATTTGGGTGTTGCCCCTGATCGCCTTGATCATCGGCGGCTGGCTCGGCTGGCGTGCCTATAACGAGACCGGTATCGAGATTCAGGTACGCTTTGAAAGTGGCGAAGGCATTCAGGCCAACAAGACCGAAGTTGTCTATAAAGGCATGTCGGTCGGCAAGGTAAAAAGCCTCAAGCTCGATGACGAAGGCAGTTCCAAAGGCGTGATCGCCAGCATTGAAATGAACAAGGACGTGGAGCAATACCTGCGCACCAGCACGCGTTTCTGGCTGGTCAAGCCGAGCGTCACGTTGGCAGGGATTACCGGTCTTGAGACGCTGGTTTCGGGCAACTACGTTGCGATCAGTCCGGGCGAGGGTGAACCGGTTCGCAAGTTCAAGGCCCTGGCCCAGGAACCGCCGCTTTCCGATGCCCAGCCCGGTCTGCACCTGACCATCAAGGCTGACCGCCTGGGCTCGCTGAACCGTGGCAGTCCGGTGTTTTACAAACAGATCAAAGTGGGGCAGATCAAAAGCTATGTGTTGTCCGAGGACCAGAGCACCGTCGAGCTCAAGGTCTTCATCGAGCCGACTTACGCCAAACTGGTGCGCAAACACACACGTTTCTGGAATGCCAGCGGGGTCAGCATCGACGCCAATCTGTCGGGGGTGAAGATTCGCAGTGAATCCCTGGCCAGCATTGTCGCCGGTGGTATTGCGTTCGCTACACCCGAAAACCGTAAGGACAGCCCGCCTACCGACCCAAGTCTGCCGTTCAGACTCTATGAAGACTTCGATGCAGCGGCGGCCGCTATCCGGATCAAGGTCAAGCTCAGCGACTTCGAAGGCTTGCAGGCCGGTCGTACACCGGTGATGTACAAAGGCATTCAGGTCGGCAATCTCAAGGCGCTGAAGGTCGATCCCGACCTGTCCGGGGCCACCGCCGAGTTGACGATGGACCCGTTGGCCGAAGATTACCTGGTCGACGGCACGCAGTTCTGGGTGGTCAAACCGTCGATTTCTCTCGCCGGGATTACCGGTCTCGAGGCGCTGGTCAAAGGTAACTACATCGCTGTGCGTCCTGGCGACAAGGGTGCCGCGCCGCAACGCGAATTCGTCGCGCGGCCCAAGGCGCCACCCCTGGATCTGCGTGCGCCGGGCCTGCACCTGGTGTTGTTCACCGAAAACCTTGGCTCGCTGGAAGTCGGCAGTCCGGTTCTCTACAAGCAGGTCAAGGTAGGTTCGGTACAGAGCTATCAGTTCTCGCGCAAAAAAAAGCAATTGATCATCGGCGTGCATATCGAGAAGGAATACGAGGATCTGGTCAACGCCTCGACACGCTTCTGGAATGCCAGCGGTATCACGCTCTCGGGTGGCCTGACCGGTGGCATTCAAGTCAAGAGTGAATCGCTGCAAAGCCTGATGGCCGGCGGTATTGCGTTTGAAACCCCGGAAGCCAAGGCACCGCTACAAAAGCGCATTCCACGTTTCCGCTTGTTCGCCAGCCATGACGACGCCACGCAAAAGGGCGAGGTGATTACCATCAAGGTCGATCGCGCCGATGGATTGCGTACGGGCACGCCGATTCGCTTCAAGGGCCTGGATGTCGGCAAGATCGAGGACGTTGACCTGAGTGACGACCTGCAATCGGTACTGCTGACCGCACGGATTACCGAAGTGCCGGAGCGCATCGCCCGGGTCGGCAGTCAGTTCTGGGTGGTCAAGCCTGAACTGGGGCTGATCAAGACATCGAACCTTGAAACCCTGGTGACCGGGCAATACATCGAAGTGCTGCCAGCTGCCAAGAATCTGGGGCCGCAGAAAAGTTTCATGGCCCTGGCCAGCCCGCCTGAAGCTGTAAAACGTGAGGACGGTTTGAGTCTGGTGCTCAGCGCCGCTCGTCGCGGTTCGCTGAAGGCCGGTGTGCCGGTGACGTATCGCGAAATCACGGTGGGCAAGGTAACGGGTTATGAATTGGGGCAGACCGCCGATCGTGTCCTGATCCATATCCTGATCGAGCCGAAGTACGCGCCGCTGGTGCGTAGCGGCACACGGTTCTGGAACACCAGCGGTTTCGACTTCGATGTCGGACTGTTCAGAGGTGCAACGGTGCGCACTGAATCCCTGGAGACGATGATTCAGGGCGGTGTCGCCTTCGCCACGCCGGACGGCGAACGCATGGGCAGCCCGGCGCGACCGGAACAGACCTTCGCGTTGTTCGACAAGTTCGAAGAGGAATGGCTGACCTGGGCGCCGAAGATTTCGCTGGGTAAATAGTCTGAGGGTTATGTAGCGTCAGTGATGACGCTTTCGCGGGCAAGCCCGCTCCCACAGGGTTATCGGTTGGCCACAGACTCTGTGGGAGCGGGCTTGCCCGCGAAGAGGCCCTGAAGTTCACTGCAAAGCTAACTGACACACCTATGAAAAAGGCCGCGATCCATTGGACCGCGGCCTTTTTCATTGCCTTCGATTCAAGCCTCAGACCGCATCCAGCTCCGGTTCATCCGCTTGTTCGCTGACCGTCGCCTTCACCTGGTCGTGACGACGGATGTACTTCCAGTCCGCCTCGTCGATGTAGATGCCGGCCGGGCCGCTGCCGCCTTCCAGGTCGATGGCGACACTGGCGCAGACCTGCGGCTTCACGCTCGCCAGGATCGGCACGAAGCCCAGTTGCAAGCTGGTTTCCAGCAAGGCGGCCTGGTTCTTCTCATCGATGTCCGCGGCCTCATCGAGGTAGTACGGCAGGCGTACACGACCGGCCTGGTCACGGTCCATCAAGTGCAGCAACAAGTACATGTTGGTCAGCGCCTTGATGGTCATGGTGGTGCCGTTGGATGCGGCGCCGTCGATGTCGGTGTGGATCACCGGTTGGCCGTTGACCTTGGTGATCTCGAACGCCAGCTCGAACAAGTCCTTGAGGCCGAGCTGGTTGTGGTTCGCCGCCACCAGTCGCGCCAGGTATTCCTTGGCTTCTTCGTTCTTGTTGTCTTGCTCGGCACTTTGGCTGAGGTCGAAGACCGACAGGGTTTCGCCTTCCTCGTACTGACCGGCGCTGTGGATGATCTGGTCGATGTGCTTGAGCGCTTCCTTGTTTGGTGCGAGCACGATGCGGAAGCTTTGCAGGTTAGAGACCTGGCGTTTGTTGATTTCGCGGTTGAACAGCGCCAGTTGGTGTTCGAGGCTGTCATAGTCGCTGCGGATGTTGCGCAGGGTCCGGGCGATGTCCGTCACGGCGGCACGGCGAGCCTTGCCCAGGGTCAGGGCTTCGTCGGTGCGGTGTGCATAGGCGTTGATCAACAGTTGCAGGCGACGCTCCATATCGTCTTCGCTGTCGAACTTGGCCACGCCCTTGAGGCGCACCTGAGCGTACAGCGCCTCGATCTGGCCGTCGGCCCGCAGCAGGCCTTGCCAGCTGTCCTGATAGTCGTTGAGCAGCGGCAGCAGGTTGTCCATGGAGTCGTCGATCGGGTCCATGAACGGCGTGCCGAATGGCAGGTCCGCCGGCAGCAACTGACGGCGGCGCAGGGCGTCGTCGAGGGTGCGTTGCTTGGCTTCCATGTCGCCGATCTGCCGGCCGACCAGTTGCAGCTTGGCCGACAGCTGCTGGACGCGCTCGGTAAAGGCGTCGCTGGAACGTTTCAATTCGTCCTGTGCGGCTTCCATCTGAGCCATCTGTTCCAGCTTGTCGCCTTCTTCGGCGCTCAGGGTTTGCGCGCGACGGAAATCTTCCAGGGCTTTCTGCGCATCCAGCACTTGCTGGTACAGCACTTCGGTCTGGGTCTTGCTCGCGGCACGGTCGGCAGCCACGGCCTGCTGGGTTTTCAGTTGCTTGAGTTCTTTTTCCAGGCGCTCTTTCTGGTCGCGCAGGGCCGCACGGTCAGCCAGGGCCTGCAAGGCCGGTGGTTCGATGTGCGAGATGTCGATGGACAGGCCCGGCACTTCGAAGCGTTCGCCTTTGAAGCCGTCGAGGATCAGCTCCACGGATTTCACCCAGTCGCCGTTTTCGTCGAGGGTGATGCCATGTTCGCCCAGCGGCAGGCTGAACAGCGCGCTGTTGAACAGGCGCATCAGGCGCTCGACGTCCTGCTGCGAGAACTCTTCGCGCAGACGGGCGTAGCTGTTGTTGTCGGCGTGATCGAGCTGCTGCTTGACCGACTTCAGGCGTTTTTCCAGGTCGCGCAGGCGCTCGTCGAGGTCTTCGGCGCTGAACTGACGAGACTGCGCCAAGGCGCCGGCCAGTTCATCGTGGGCGTCCTTGGCGGCCAGCAGTTGCTGCTCCAGCACCTTGACGTCATCGACCAGGGCAAAGCGATGCTTGAGCACTGACAATTCGCCGAGCCAGCGCTGGATACCGGTGATTTCCCGTTCCAGGCGCATCAGCTCCTGAGTGCCACCGCGCTGATCGTTTTGCAGGGCGTCCTGTTCGTTGCGGTAGTGCTCGGCCTGAATGGTCAGCTCTTCCTTGCGCGCACTGGCGTAGTCCGACCAGGTGCCCAGCAATGAATCGAGCAGCGGCGAGATGCGGTGCAGTTTGCCGCGCAGAATGTCGCGTTGCTTCACGCCGTTGGCCAGCGCTTCGACCAACGGACCGGCGGCGACCAGCGAGTTGTAGTCCTGCTCCATGCGTCGTACATCGCGGAAGGCTTCTTCGCACGCGGCAATGTAATCGACGCTGCCGGATCGCAGGCTGTGTTCGAAGGCATCGAGGAACAGCTGCTTGAGTTTGGCCGCGGTGATTTCGCGCATGTGCAGCAGGTTGATGAACAGGGCGCGGAAGGTCTTCAGGCTCTGCTCACTGGTGGAGCGCAGCGGGATCAGCGTCAGGTCCAGCGGGATCGAGGTGTGGCCACCGACCAGCAAGCGGCGCAGTTCGTCCGGCTTGAGTTCGTAGGCTTTCAGGCCTTCGCGTTCAAGGTTGGTGAACAACTCTTTCTGACGCAGGCAGGTGTCGTTTTTCTGGTAGTGGGCCAGGTCCAGCTTGCCCGCGTAGGCAAAGAACTGGTGACCGAAACCACCACCGGGGCCGCGACCGACCACACCGATCACGTGCGGACCGTGGGGCAGGTTGACTTCGACCAGGATGTAACTGGTGTCCGAGGCGAAGTAGAAGCGCCGGGATTGTTCCAGGCTGTACTTGCCGAAGCTCATGTCCGACATGCGCGCCAGGATCGGGAACTGCAAGGCGTTGATCGAGGCGGATTTACCGAGGTTGTTCGCGCCGTACACCGACAGCGGCTCTTCCAGCGGGAACAGGCCGAGGCTGTAGCCGGCGGTGTTCAAAAGGGCAAAGCGGCGGATGCCGTAACGTTCCTTGCTCATGCGTCGAGCTCCTGTTCTTCGGCAATGGCCCGGGCCAGGGCGTCTTCTTCGCTTTCACTTTCGAATTCGCTCAAGTCGAGCGGGTCGTCGGTCTGCAGCAGTTTTTCGTCGCTGTCTTCGTCGATCAGCACCGGCACCGGTAACGGCAGGACGCTGTGCAGGCTGGCGGCCAGATCGCGGTCCTGCTGCACCGACAGGCACACATCGAGGAAACGGTGCATCGGTGGCAGAAAACGGTAGACGCCGTTTTCTTCACTGGCGAAACCGAGCTGGGTCATGCGGCGCATGATCTTTTCTTCCAGCTCGTCCTGGGTTTGCACTTCGGCCTGGATGAACAGGTCGCGGTACTTTTCCAGCAGCGACGGCAGTTCATCGCGGCCGAGGCTGCCACCGTCGAGCACGGAGATCGGGTCGCGGCCCTGGTCGGCCAGGTGCTCGACGAGGATGAAGGTGAACAGCGCCAGGCGCTGGGCGGTCTTGTTCACCGCCGCTGCCGCGAGGTCCGGCACGAAGTAGTAGAAGCCGCGGGTGTCGCAGACCAGTTCAAAACCCAGTGCCTTGAACAGCGTGCGGTATTGGTCCTGAAAGTTCGACAACTGTGCGTACAGCTCCGGATCGCGGCGGCTGACGTGGTAACCCTTGAACAGTTCGCGAAAGATCGGCGCCAGATGGGACAGTTCGGATAGATCAAGTTGCATAAGGAGTGCTCGCAGAATTCTCGGCGGCGTCATCGCTGACCGAGAGCAGGGCGAAGGAGCGCAGGCTGACCTGGTGCTCGTGAGTATGGTATTCGCGACGTTCCAGACGCTCGCGCTTGAAGCGTTTTTCCCGCGACAGGCGCGAGAACCAGTACAGCAATTCGTCGGTGGCGCCGTCCGGTTCCTGCTCCAGCAGCCAGGTCATCAGGTCCGGCATTGGCAGGGCGTCTTCGCAGCGTTCGAGCATTTCCCGAACCGTGCGAGGCGCGCGTGGTGCATCGCCGCCCTTGTGGGTCTTGTGCGCCTTGGGGAAACGCGCCGGTTTCGGTTCGAAACGCGCCAGCGCGTAGACGTAGGCTTCAACCTGACTGGCGCTGCCGAGGAAAGTGCTTTGCGGCCGTGTGAACAGCGGCATCGCCGCTTGTGGTACGGCGTCGATGCCCTTGCGCCGGATGGCGGCCAGGGCTAGCGCTGCGCCACGGGTCACGGCATTGTGCCGGCGGGCCTCTTCACGCAACGGCAAGAGCAGCTCGCGGGCATGACGCAGGGTCAGCTGGGCGCTGGTCTGCATTTCGAGGATGCGCGCGTGGGTGCGCAGCAGCATGTCGTCGTCGACCAGGTGGCCGAGGCGCTGCTGTTCGCTGAGCATCTTCAGCAGCACGGTTTCGACCTTGCGCACGCCTTGTTCGAAGGCACCGTCGGCGTTCACCAGATCAATCATCGGCTCGACGTATTCGTCCCAGGTCGCCAGTACTTCCGCGTAACGCTGGCGCAACGGAATCTGCCGGTCGCTGGTTTTCGCCCGTTCGGCGACGGCCACCAGTGCCTGTTCGTCGTTATCGAGTTTTTTCAGCACGTCACGCACGCGCATGTCGAGCAGGCGCAACTGGCGGGCCAGGTCATTACCGTCGCGGATGTCGAACGCGTCCTGGATGTAGCCGGCCAGACGCTCAAGGTGGCGCAGATAGGCTTCGATCTCCAGGCACAGGCCCAGGCGGTGTTCACGGCGCAGATAGGCGAGGAAGTCGTGAATCTGCGCATTGAGCTCGAAACGGTTCGGGCTTTTGGCCACGGGAACCAGGATGTCGAGGCGAATCCACACGTCGAGCAGACTGGTAATGTCCTGCGGCGTGCTGTCGAGTTGCTGGGCGGCCAGTTGCGTGCGCAGTTCGTTGAGGCTCAGTGTGCCTTGGTCGAAGTGCTCGCACAGTGGCTCCAGAAGTGCCCAGTGTTCAGCGAGGGCGCGCAAGACGCGCTTGGGTTCGATCATCGGAATGGCCGGCTGGTTGGCGATTAAAAGCAGCGATTGTACTGCATCGGCGGCAATGCGATTCACTCTCGGGACGGGCTGTTGTTTTTTCTGTCCGTGAAGTCTATCGATCAACAGCGCGCGATCTTGTGCGAACGGCGGTAGAATCAGCGCACTTTAGTTATCCACAAGTGGCCGACCTTTGCTTATCGAGTCCCGTCGTCGCGCTTATTTGAACGCCATGCAGGTGGTCAACTGGCTGCCGCGCACCGAATTGCCCTTTGCTGCGCCGTCGCGGCCCGAGCTGCTGGAGATACCCGAGCCGGCCGAGGCCGCGCCTGTCGTGCCGGCTGTCGTGGCTGAGACGCCCGTGGCGCCTGTGGTCAAACCGGCAGAGCGGGTGAAGATCGAGGTGCCGCGACCATCGCTGGCGAGCACCCGCACCGGTGCCAAACCGGTGGAAGAGGCCGAAGAGGCACCCGTCGTGGTCAAGGCGCCGGTCGTGCCGCCGCCGCGTTTCGCCCTGCAGTTGCTGCGGGCCGGGCGTTGCCTGCTGCTGGTGGAGTTACCCACAGGCGAATCCTTCCAGACCCGCGACCCTGCTTACCTGCTGCTCAAGGACATGCTGCGCGCCGCCGGTCTGCCGGACAGCCCGCAGATCGTTGGCGAGCCGGTGCGCTGGCCGCTGCTGGTGCGTGGCACGATGGATCAGGGCCCCGAAGCGGCCCGCGACTTCGTACAGGGTTTTCTCTCGGTGCGCATGGAAGAAACGCCATGCGCCTGCCTGTGGCTGATCGGCCTGCCCGCCGTGCGTTTTGCCGGCGAGGCGGATGCCGAAGCGTTCAATCGCGAGTTGCAGATCGAAGGCCTGGGCTCGGCCTGGGCGGTACCGGGCCTGGAATTATTAATGGAAGAGCCACAGCGTAAGGCTGATGTCTGGCAAGCCATGCGTCGGCTGATGGCGCGTTGGAAAGAATCGAATGAGTGACGCTGTATCGTTTCGCCCGATGACCGAGGCGGATCTGGAAACCGTGCTGAAAATCGAGTACGCGGCCTATAGCCATCCCTGGACCCGCGGGATTTTCCTCGACGGCCTGGGCAAGTACCAGATCTGGCTGATGTTCGAAGGTCAGCAACAGGTGGGCCACGGTGTGGTGCAGATCATCCTCGACGAGGCGCACCTGCTTAACATTACGGTCAAGCCGGAAAACCAGGGCCGCGGCCTGGGGCTGACATTGCTGGAGCATTTGATGTCGATTGCCTACAAGGCCGACGCCCGGGAGTGTTTCCTGGAAGTGCGCGACAGCAATACTGCGGCGTTCAAACTGTACGAACGTTATGGTTTCAACGAAATCGGCCGACGCCGGGATTACTACCCGGCGGTGGGCGGTCGCGAAGATGCGGTGGTCATGGCCTGCACATTGGTCGATTGAGCTCAAAAGCTTCGCGAGCAAGCCCGCTCCCACATTTGGAATGCATTCCCCCCGTGGGAGCGGGCTTGCTCGCGAAGGCGGCTGAACAGGCACTAAAAAACTATCGCTTGCCGTCCATCGGATCGCGCTGCGCCAGTTCCGCCTCGTCCAGGCCATTGCCACCGCCAATATCCTCCTCATCGACGATGCTCAGGTCCCAATCCGCGCGTTTATCATTGCCCGCCTCATGAGCATCCCGGGCGCCGTCTTCACGGATCAGGGTTTCCGGGCTCATGTCGTCGTCGGTAGGTTGATGGTCGCCGGTCGAGGCACCCGTCAGGCCTGCTTCACGTCCGCGGCGGCGTGGCATCAGTTGTTCGCGCTCGTTTTCCGGCAGTTCGTCACCGATCCTGGCGCTGGGTTCTTCGGCGTCGAAATCCAGCTCACGCACCGAGCCCATGCGGTCTTCGTTGTCGTCGACGGGTTCCGGTTGCACCGCATCGTATGGACGTCGTGAATCATTCATGGCAATTCCTCATACTGTAGGCCTTACTACGGTTGACCCACGTGGCTACCGAGAATTCCACCGGCATGGAGCCCCGTGTACCGGATCAGGAGAGCATCCGCATTTAGCGCGTGACCTCGACGGACGGTTGTCAGTCAAAGCTGCGCATCATTCTTGAGGCTTCAGAGCATGAACGAATTACAAGATCTGATTGATAACAACGAGCGTTGGGCCGCTGCGATCAAGGAGGAGGATCCTGACTTCTTCGCCAAGCTGGCCCGCCAACAGACCCCTGAGTTCCTGTGGATCGGTTGTTCCGATGCCCGGGTGCCGGCCAACGAGATCGTCGGCATGCTGCCGGGCGATCTGTTCGTACACCGTAATGTGGCCAACGTCGTGCTGCACACCGACCTCAACTGCCTGTCGGTGATTCAGTACGCGGTCGACGTACTCAAGGTCAAGCACATCCTCGTCACCGGCCACTATGGCTGCGGCGGCGTGCGCGCCTCGATGCAGGATCGCCAGTTCGGCCTGATCGACGGCTGGCTGCGCTCGATTCGCGACCTGTATTACGAAAAGCGCGAAGAACTCGCCAAACTGGCCACCGAAGAAGAGCGGGTCGACCGTCTCTGCGAACTCAACGTGATCCAGCAAGTGGCCAACGTCGGGCACACCAGCATTGTGCAAAACGCCTGGCACCGTGGGCAGAGCCTGTCGATCCATGGCTGCATCTACGGTATCAAGGACGGTCGCTGGAAGAGCCTGAACGCTACCATCAGCGGCTTCGAGCAGTTGCCGCCGCAGTACCGCCTGCGTCCGTTCGAACCCCTGTAAAGCCCTTCAGCGCGGACTTTGCCGACGCCACTGTTGCAAAAACAGCTGGCCGTCGGCGTTCGGCGCTTCATCGAAGCCGGTGATCCAGCCCCGGCAGTTGTACGAACCGCAGCGGCAGGCGAACTGGCGCAGCAGTTGGTCTTCCGTGGCGGCGTAATCCATCGACAGCCAGTCACCTTTCTGAATGTCTTTGAGCGCCCATAACCACAGCTCACTCATGTCGAGAAATACGTTCGGGTCGCAAGAGTGGCGCAGCAGCCCACAGAAATGCGGGTCATGGACATGAATATCCCGGGCCAGTTGTCGGGTATGCCGGCCACGACAGGGCAGCAAATGCCCCGATACCCGGCAGATCCGGCTTATGCGGGGAAACTCGCGCAACGCTACCGCGGCCATGGGCGCGCCCTGATCGTTCGAGAGAATCTCGAAATCGGCCAGGGATGGATATCCGAGGTGCGGGGGTAACTCCACAAAAGGGTAAATACCCTGCGGCGGTGGTGCGAGAGACTTGCGCAGTGCATCGGCTTTCATAACGATCCCTGTCGGCTGGGTGCTGCGACTTCCATTGGCTGACGATCCAGTCAGCGCTGCAGCACATGGGGTACGGCCCAAGCCTCTCGCAGATATCGCGGGCGGTCTACTGTCAAAACTGACAGATTGACTGCCGATAGTCGGTTTACAGCGGTGGCGCGGGCTGGGCGGTGGCCGGTGCGGGTGCCTTGAGCTGTTTGAGTTGCAACTGGATCGCTGCTGTCGAGCATTTGGCCGCCGCTTGTCCCGGCGTCAGGTTGCGAATCGAGGTGTAGAACAGCGCACAGGTTTTTTCCTTCTCGGCCACTTGCCAGGTTTGTGTGCAGGTTTTCAGCTCGATATCGGCATTGCTGTCCGGTTGGCGGCCCATGACGGCCTGCCAGCAGGCGGCACTCAAATCCTGGCCCATGACTTTCAGCCCCGCCGCATCGGCCTTGGCCTTGGCATCGTTGCCGGAATAGCTTGCTGGATCGGCCGCATACCAGATGTAGCTGGGGTGGTTGGAGCCCAGCACCCGCACCTTCACCCCGTCACTCGGGCTGATCGTCGCCAGCCCCAGCACATTCACGGTCGCCCCGTATTGTTGCTTGATCCAGTTACGCACCGGTGAGCCGAAGGCGACCATTGGCAATGTTTCACCGCTGGCGTGCAGGCTGACGTTCCTGACCATGGTGGTCTGGTAGTCGTTGAAGTAGCTGTAGACGCCCTCCAGGTCCTTGCCGGCGTTGGAGGGGGCGGCAATAGGGGCGATGTCGATGATGGTCTGAAAGGCCGGCGTCTGCTCGGCCGGGATGCCATTGATGGTGAGCAGCGAGGCCCAGCGATCCGTGGTGGCGGACTTCAGGTAATCCTGAGCCTGGGTCAACGAATAGTCGGGCGGGAAGTGCAGCAACTCGACACTTCTGCGGTTCTCCAGGGCCATGCCCAGCGGCAGGAACAGGTACCAGCTATACGCCCACTTGCCGTCGGCATTCAGCTTGCTGGCGCCGTTATAGGCCAGGTCACCGGCATCGAGCAGCGCTGCCAAAGGTTTTTCATAGCTATTGGGCACGCCGATGATTTGCGCGTAGAGCTGACCATTGTCGTTTTTGACCAGAACCTTCGCGTCGCCATAGCCATCGCGCTGCACGCTTTGGGTCAGGTAATGCTCGACGGTTTGCTCGAGCGTCCAGTTGCGAAAGCAGATCACGTTGCAATTGTTGGGGTAGGCGAAGAGGCGGGTAACGCGTTCGGTAGTGCCCAGCTTCAAATTGACATCGGCATGGGCGGTGGTGCTCAGGGTGAGGGCTGCGAGGGTGAGTGCCGCAAGTTTGAACATGCTCAGATCCTTTTCAGCGTATTAGACCAGCAGATACAGAAACCGACGGGCGGAACAACAAGGGGCCGATCAATACCGGCCCCTTTCCTTTAGGTTACGGCATGACTGGCGGCAAATACGCCAGCGTCGTCCCCAGTGCCCATAACAACACTAGCACCAGTGGCGTGTGTACCAGTAACTGCACGAACGAGAAACCGATCAGGTCCCGCGCCTTTAGCCCCAGCACGCCCAGCAATGGCAGCATGTAGAAGGGGTTGATCAGGTTCGGCAAGGCTTCGGCGGCGTTGTAGATCTGTACCGCCCAACCCAGGTGATAGTTCAGGTCATTGGCCACCTGCATCACGTACGGCGCTTCGATGATCCACTTGCCGCCACCGGACGGAATGAAGAAGCCGAGGATCGCCGAATACACGCCCATCAGCACGGCATAGGTGTCGTGGGAGGCAATGCTGACGAAGAAGGTCGAGATGTGATGCGCCAGGGTCTGCGCATCGGCGCCCTTGACCGTGGTCATCAGTGCAGCGATCGAGCCATACAGCGGGAACTGGATCAACACCCCGGTGGTGGTCGGCACCGCACGGGACACGGCATCCAGAAAGCTGCGAGGGCGCCAGTGCAGCAGGGCACCGAGCATGATGAACAGGAAGTTGTAGGTGTTCAGCCCGGAAATCGCACTGATGGCCGGTTTGGTCGAAAACTCATGGAACAACCATCCGGCAGCCAGCAGCACCAGCAGAATCGTCAGCAGCGGGCTGTGCTCCAGCCATTCGCCGGGGCGGGTGCGTGGTTGCAGCGGCGGCAGGTTGAAACTCGGGTCGACGCCACAGGCCTTGGCGTCACGCGCCGAATTCGGGCCGGGGGCGGTGGCGTAGGCGATGATCAGCGAAATCACGATCAGGGCCAGCAACATCACGCCGGACTGCCAGAGAAAGATCGTCTGGGTGAATGGAATCACCCCGGTGATCGACAGAATCGAGGGCGGCAGGCTACCCGGGTTGGCCTGCAATTGAGCGGCCGATGACGACAGGCCCAGGGCCCACACGGCACCGAGCCCCAGGTAGGCGGCGGCACCGGCGGCACGGTAATCCATTTTCAGATCGGTACGGCGGGCGAGGGCGCGCACCAGCAATCCGCCGAACACCAGGGACAAGCCCCAGTTCAGCAACGAGGCGACCATCGAGATCAGCGCGACCCAGGCCACGGCAGAGCGGCCGTTTTTCGGGATTTTCGCCAGGCGGTCAATCAGTTTCACCGCCGGTGGTGAACTGGCGACCACATAACCGCCGATCACCACGAAGGCCATCTGCATGGTGAAGGGGATCAGGCTCCAGAAGCCATCACCGAAGGCCATGGCGGCGTCGGTGGGCTTGGCGCCCATGGCCATGGTGGCCACCGCCACGATAATCACCGCCAGGGCAGCAAACACCCAGGAGTCGGGGAACCAGCGTTCGGCAAAACTTGAGCAGCGCAGGGCAAAGCGGGCGGAGCGGCTATCTTCGATATCAGCGGCCACGGGGGTACCTCGAATTTTTATGTTTGTAGTGGTCTTCGGGGCGGTAACCGCCCGTCTGGACAGACGCCAACATTAATTCAAGCCGTGGATTTTTGCGGGGCTGATTTGTGGCTATGGGACTTTGGTCTAACGGGTTGTCCGCCAGCGCGTTTGCGTAGACCATGGGCGCCTTGGTTTTTGCCTGTGCCAGAGTTCTTTACATGACTGCCAACACCGATTCGCGCCCGGCGCCGTTCAGCCGCTCGGACTACAAGACCCTGGGGCTTGCCGCCCTCGGCGGGGCGCTGGAAATCTACGACTTCATCATTTTCGTGTTTTTCGCCCTGACCCTCAGCCAGTTGTTCTTCCCGCCGGAAATGCCCGAGTGGCTGCGCCTGCTGCAAAGCTTCGGGATTTTCGTCACCGGTTACCTGGCGCGACCGTTGGGCGGCATCCTGATGGCGCACTTCGCCGATCGCCTGGGGCGCAAGAAAGTCTTCAGCCTGAGCATCCTGATGATGGCGTTGCCCTGCCTGCTGATCGGGATCATGCCGACCTACGCGCAAATCGGTTATTTCGCACCCTTGTTGCTACTGGTCCTGCGCGTTCTCCAGGGCGCGGCGGTGGGCGGCGAAGTGCCGAGTGCCTGGGTTTTCGTCGCCGAGCATGCGCCGATCGGTCACCGGGGCTATGCCCTGGGTTTCCTGCAGGCGGGGCTGACTTTCGGCTACCTGATCGGTGCATTGACCGCGACCTTCCTGGCGCAGGCTTTCACTCCGGCGGAAATTCTCGATTACGCCTGGCGGTATCCCTTCCTGCTCGGCGGCGTGTTTGGAGTGATCGGCGTCTGGCTGCGTCGCTGGCTCAGCGAAACCCCGGTGTTCATGGCCATGCAGGCGCAGCGCGAGGCGGCCGGCGAACTGCCGCTGCGCACGGTCCTGCGTGAGCATCGGCTGGCCATTTTGCCGGCGATGATTCTCACCTGTGTGCTGACCTCGGCCGTGGTGGTTTTCGTGGTCATTACCCCGACCATGATGCAGAAAACCTTTGGCATGACCGCCAGCCATACCTTCGCCTTGAGCGCACTGGGCATCGTGTTCCTGAACATCGGCTGCGTGCTCGCCGGGCTGCTGGTCGACCGCATCGGCGCCTGGCGCACGGTGATGCTCTATAGCTTGCTGCTGCCGCTGGGCATCGGTGTGCTTTACAGCTGTCTGATCATGGGCGGCGACTGGATCGGCCTGGCTTACGCCGTGGCAGGGCTGGCCTGCGGGGTGGTTGGCGCGGTGCCATCGGTGATGGTCAGCCTGTTCCCGGCGCGAATTCGCGTCTCGGGCATCTCGTTCACCTACAACATTGCCTACGCCGCGTGGGCGAGCATCACACCGCTGTTGTTGATCGGCCTGATGCCGTGGAGCCCGTGGATCTGCGTGATGTTCAGTGCGGTGATGGGCGCGGTGGGCGTGGGCAGTGCGGCGTACTTCGGTGTGCGGATGCCGAGAATCGCAGGCTGTTCTGCCGCTGGCGCGCATTGATCGGACCCGTTGTAACTATTTTTGTAGGACAAACCTGAAACACGCTTAAGTAAATGTTTCCAAGGCCGATGGTTAGGCTGCATATCGCTTTCTACCCCTGTCCATCGGTGCTTTCCCATGTTCAATAAACGCTTGAAGCAGGAGCTGTCGGCTCTTCGTGAAGAACTCTCCAGCCTCCAGCAAGTGAAGGAAAGTCTGGAAAGCGAAATGCTGGTGCTGACCCTCGACAGCGATGGACGGGTTCAGTCGGTCAATCAGAACTTCCTCGACGAAATGCATTACAAGAGCGGCGACCTGATCGGCCGGCACATCGACGACCTCGTCCCGGAACACGTGAAATTCGACGAATTCCAGCAGCGCTTCAAGAACGCGTTGACCCGTGGCGAGCACTTCGCCGGTGCGGTACGGCTGTTGCGCGGCACGGGGCAGGAAGCCTGGTTGCGTTCGATCCTGCAGCCAGTGCGCTCGGCGGACGGTCGGATCAAGTGTTTCTCGATCTTCTCCAGCGACCTGACCCGCACCATCGAGGCCTCCCGCGAACACGAGAACCTGATCGGTGCGCTGGTGCGCTCCACGGCGGTGATCGAGTTCGATCTCAACGGCAACGTGCTGACCGCCAACGACCGCTTCCTCAGTGGCATGGGTTACAGCCTGGCGCAGATCAAGGGCAAGCATCACCGTACCTTCTGCCTGCCGGATGAATACAACAGTGCCGAGTACCAGAACTTCTGGCGTCGCCTGAATGCGGGCGAGTACGTGGCCGACCGTTTTAAACGCGTCGACAGCCATGGTCGTACCGTCTGGCTGGAGGCGTCCTACAACCCGGTGGCCGATGCCAACAATCATCTCTACAAGGTGGTGAAGTTCGCCACGGTGATTACCGATCAGGTCAATCAGGAACACGCCGTCGCCGAGGCCGCCAACATCGCCTACAGCACCTCGCAACAAACCGACCGAAGCGCCCAGCGCGGCAACGCCGTGGTGACCCAGGCCGTGGACGTGATGCGTGACCTGGCCAAACACATGCAAACCGCCGGCGACGGCATCGAAGCCTTGAACGAGCAGTCGCTGGTGATCGGCACCATCGTCAAAACCATCAGCGGCATTGCCGAACAGACCAACCTGCTGGCGCTCAACGCGGCCATCGAAGCGGCGCGTGCGGGCGAACAGGGTCGCGGCTTCGCCGTGGTGGCGGATGAAGTCCGGCAACTGGCGTCGCGCACCAGCCAGGCCACCGATGAAATCGTCCTCGTGGTGCGGCAGAACCAGGACATGGCGCGCAACGCCGTGGCATTGATGACCGATGGCAAGCTCCAGGCCGAGCAGGGCCTGGCACTGGCGGCGGAAGCGGGCACGGTGATTGTCGAGATCCAGGACGGTGCACAGAAAGTGGTCAATGCGGTGGGGCAGTTTGCCAATCAACTCACTAACTGACCTGCGATCAGCTCTTGGTGGGAGTGGGCTTGCTCCGGGCGGCGTTCCGACGAAAGCGGTGTGTCATTCAACGCAACTGTGACCGAACTGACGCTTTCGCGAGCAAGCCCGCTCCCACAGGGTTACGTGGGCGCTACAATCGGCTCCTTTCCCTCAGGAGCAGACTTCCATGAGCGCTTCCCACCGCCGTCCGGTTCCCTTGTCCAAGGCTTATCGTCTGCTCAATCATGGCCCGACCGTACTGGTCAGCGCCGCCCACGATGGCCAACGCAATATCATGGCGGCAGCCTGGGCCATGCCGCTGGATTTCGAACCGCCGAAAATTGCCGTGGTGCTGGACAAGTCCACCTGGACTCGCCAGTTGCTGGAAGCCTCGGGCACGTTTGTGTTGAACGTTCCCTGCGCCGCCCAGGCCGACATTGTGCAGACCGTTGGTTCGACCTCCGGCCTGGAGTTGAGCCAGGGCCAGGGGCGCGACAAGTTCGAGACCTATGACTTGCAGACATTCACCGGCGAGTCGGTCGAAGCGCCGATGCTCGAGGGTTGCGTGGCCTGGCTGGAATGTCGCCTGTTGCCAGAGCCGAACAACCACCAGCAATACGATCTGTTCCTGGCCGAAGTGATTGCCGCCCAGGCCGACGAGCGCGTGTTTAGCGAAGGGCGCTGGCACTTTGAAGGGCAAGACGCCTTGCGCACCTTGCACCACGTGGCGGGCGGGCACTTCCTGACCATTGGCGAGCCGGTGGACGGCAAGAGCTTGCAGCCGTAAGGTTTCGACTATTGAGGTTGTAAGCACATTCACCAGGAGGCCAGGCGATGAAAAAACTGCGTGTAGGGATAATTTTTGGCGGGCGCTCGGCAGAGCACGAAGTGTCGCTGCAGTCGGCGAAGAATATCGTCGACGCCCTCGATCGCTCACGCTTCGAGCCGGTGCTGATCGGCATCGACAAACAAGGCCACTGGCACCTCAACGACCCTTCCAACTTTTTGCTGAACCAGGAAAACCCGGCGCTGATCGCCCTCAATCAGTCCAATCGCGAGCTCGCCGTGGTGCCCGGAAAAGCCAGCCAGCAATTGGTGGAAACCAGCAGTCAGGAAATGCTCGGCCACGTCGATGTGATCTTCCCGATCGTCCACGGCACCCTGGGTGAAGACGGTTGCCTGCAAGGTTTGCTGCGCATGGCCGATCTGCCGTTTGTCGGCTCCGATGTGCTCGGCTCGGCGGTGTGCATGGACAAGGACATCAGCAAGCGTCTGCTGCGTGATGCCGGCCTGGCCGTGACGCCGTTCGTGACATTGACCCGCGCCTCGGCGGCGCGCACCGGGTTTGCCGAGGTTCAGTCCCGGCTCGGTTTGCCGCTGTTCGTCAAGCCGGCGAACCAGGGCTCTTCCGTGGGTGTGAGCAAGGTCACCGACGAGGCCGAATACAGCGCAGCGGTGGAGCTGGCGTTGAGTTTCGATACCAAGGTGTTAGTCGAGTCTGCGGTCAGCGGCCGCGAGATTGAATGCGCAGTGCTCGGCAATGAGGACGCCATCGCCAGTGGTTGCGGCGAGATTGTGGTGCGCAGCGGGTTCTATTCCTACGACAGCAAATACATCGACGACACGGCCGCAGAAGTCGTAGTGCCGGCCAATATCAGCGTCGAGGCCAGCGAGCGTATTCGCGCCCTGGCCGTCGAGGCGTTCCAGATCCTGGGCTGCTCCGGCCTGGCCCGTGTCGATGTGTTCCTGACCGACAGTGGCGAAGTGCTGATCAACGAAATCAACTCGCTGCCTGGCTTCACCCGCATCAGCATGTACCCGAAATTGTGGCAGGCCACCGGCATGACCTACAGCGAGTTGGTGACGCGATTGATTGAACTGGCGCTGGAAAAACATCAGGTTCGGCAGGGGTTGAAGATCAGTCGTTAAGTGCGCTGCTGAAGGGCGCTGCGTTTATCCAGTTCACACGCGTTATCGTTAACCACCATCGCAGGCAAGCCAGCTCCCACAAAAGAACGCGCCCACGCCGAAACTGTAGGAGCCAGCTTGCTGGCGATGGACGCAAGTGCGCCGCGTTTATCCAGATCACACGCGTTATCGTTGACGACCATCGCTGGCAAGCCAGCTCCCACAAAGGACCGCGTCCGGGTCGAAAATGAAGTGAGTTCCAGACCAGTGAAGCCCCCCAAAAAGGGCCTGCTCACTGGCAGGCCTTTCATCACTCCAGCGCGTGACTCAATCCCCCAGCGCCTGCCCCTCACGCCGCGGGTCGGCACCTCCCGTCAGCGACGCTTTGCCCTGGGCGTCCTTGACCCGAACAATCGCCTGGGTGCCGCTGGTCATGTCGATTTCGCTCACGCTGTGCCCTTTGTCTTTCAGCGCCTGAATCAGCGCGGGGCTGAACTGGCCCTGTTCCAATTCTGTCGGGCCGTTGCGGCTGCCGAAGTTGGGCAGGTTGATGGCTGCTTGCGCATCGAGATTCCAGTCGAGCAGGCCGATGGTGGATTTGGCCACGTATTCGATGATTTGCGAGCCGCCGGGGGAGCCGACAGTGGCGAGGAATTCGCCGCTCTGGCGGTCGAAGATCAGGGTCGGCGCCATGGATGAGCGCGGGCGTTTGCCGGGTTCGACGCGGTTGGCGACTTTCTGCCCGTTTTCCTCGGGGATGAACGAGAAGTCGGTCATCTCGTTATTGAGCATGAAACCCTGAACCATGATGTGCGAGCCGAACGCCGATTCGATGGTGGTGGTCATCGACACGGCGCCGCCTGCGTCATCGACGGCCACCACTTGCGAGGTGGAAATCCGCAGCGGCGAACGGTCCGGTGCGTAGGCCACCCGGATGCCCGGCGGCGTGCCGGGTTTGGCCGTGCCCATGCTGCGTTCGCCGATCAGGGCGGCGCGGCTGGCGAGGTAGGCCGGGTCGACCAGGCCCTTGACCGGCACGGGCACGAAGTCGGCATCGGCCAGGTACTGCGCGCGGTCAGCGTAGGCCAGGCGTTCGGCTTCAGAGATCAGGTGCACGGCTTGCGGGTCGGGTTCGCTGCCGGCCGGGGCTGTGGTCTTGACCGGTTTCAGCGGTGCCAGCGCCAGGCGCTTGTCGCGAGCTTCCAGGGCTTGCAGCGTACCGAGGATCTGCGCCACGGCGATCCCGCCCGACGACGGTGGCGGCATGCCGCAGACTTGCCAGCGTTTGTAGTCGGTACACAGCGGTGCGCGTTCCTTGGCCTGGTAGTTGGCGAGATCGGTCAGGGACAGGCTGCCGGGGTTGGCGTGGCCCTGGACCTTGGCGGCGATTTCCTCGGCGACCGGGCCTTTGTACAGGGCATCCGGGCCTTCATGGGCGATGCGTTTGAACACGGCGGCCAGTGCCGGGTTCTTCAGGTGGGTGCCAACGGCTTTCGGGCTGCCATCGGCATTGCGGAAGTAAGCCATCATTTCCGCAGAGCGTGGCATGGACGAATCTGCAGCGATCAACTGGTGCAGGCGCGGTGAAATGGCAAAGCCTTGTTCGGCGAGCCGGATGGCCGGTTCGAACAATTGCGCCCAGGGCAGGCGTCCGTGTTTTCCATGGGCCAGTTCCAGGGCACGCAGTACGCCGGGCGTGCCCACCGAGCGGCCGCCAATCTGCGCCTGGGTAAAGCCCATCGGTTGTCCATTGGCTTGCAGGAAAAGTTTTTCGGTGGCACCGGCCGGGGCGGTTTCACGGCCGTCGTAGGTGCGCACGGCTTTGCCATCCCAAAGTACGATGAATGCGCCGCCACCGATGCCCGAAGACTGTGGCTCGACCAGCGTCAACACCGCTTGCATCGCAATCGCGGCATCGATGGCCGAGCCGCCCCGGCGCAGCATCTCCCGCCCGGCTTCGGCTGCCAGCGGGTTGGCCGCCGCTGCCATGAATTTCTCGGCGTGTTGAGTTTTCAGATCGGTGCGGAAACCGGAAGCGCTTTCCGGGGCGAGCGGCAGCGTCGGCACCGAAGCGTTGTTGCACGCGGCCAGGGTCAAGGCACTGACGATCAGCGCCAGGGCAGGCAGGCGATGGCGGCGCAAAGCGAAGGTTGAGAACACGTGGGGTACTCCGTCCGTTGGATCTACGATCAGTGGACTTTATCGGCCGACTGGGAGGGACGCAAACCGGGTCCTACGGCACTGACGTTTTTGTCCTTCATCAAAGGCAGGAATTTCTGTAGGGTCGTTGCCAACAGGCAGGCCAGAAAATCAACAAGAGGCAGACATGCACACCGAGTTCCCAATCCAGCCCGGCTATCGCACCCAGCGTGAACAGTTTCTGGCCGCAGCGGCTGCCGCAGGCGCAACCTTGACTGAGTATCCACACCCGCTCAAAGGTCCGTTCGGTGAATCGCTGAGTACCGATGTGGCGGTGTTGGGTGATCCGGGCGCCAAGCGTCTGTTGATCGCGCTGAGCGGCACTCACGGAGTTGAAGGCTTCTATGGCTCGGGCTGCCAGATCAAATGGCTGCAGGAGTTGGGCAAGCGTTCCCTGCCAACGGATGTCGCCGTGGTCATGATCCATGCCATCAACCCCTGGGGCATGGCGTGGTTGCGCCGGGTCAACGAAGACAACATCGACCTGAACCGCAATCACCTGGATTTCCAGCGCCCGCTGCCGGACAACCAGGCCTATAACGCCCTGCATGAAATCTATGCCTGCCCGCAATTGCACGGCCCCGAGCGAGAGCGTGCCGATGCCTTGCTCGACGAGCAGATTCGCCTGCATGGCTGGCCGGCGGTGATGTCGATTGTCGAGGGCGGTCAGCATGCTCACCCCGATGGCCTGTTCTATGGCGGGCTGGCGCCGAGCTGGTCGAACCGCACGCTGCACCGGATCGTGCAAAAGCACCTGGCCCATGCCGAAGTGGCCATGTGTTTCGACTTGCACACCGGTGCGGGTGAATACGGTCATCCGATGCTGCTGACCATCACCGAGTCCGCCTATCCGGCGTTACCGGATGCGCAGGCGATTTACGGCCCGTGGCTCTACAGCCTGCACACCGGCGCCGATACCCTGAGCGAAACCGGCGTAGCGGCGACGGCTACCGGCTACACCTCGCAGGCGTTGATCGATGCGCTGCCGCAGGTGCGCCTGATGCCATTCGTCATCGAGTGCGGAACGTATCCGGGGCCGGACGTTCATCGTCATCTGCGTGATGACCACTGGCTGCATCTGCACGGCAACCCGAGTGACGCCGTAGGGCGCGGGATCAAGTTGAATCTGCTGGAGCAGTTCTATCCGGCCGATAGCGATTGGCAGTCGATGGTCTGGTTGCGCACGTGGCAAATCTGGGAGCGGGCGTTGTCGGCATTGCCGACATTGTAGGAGCGAGCTTGCTCGCGATGGTCGTTAACGTTAACGCGTGTTTACTGGCTAAACGCTGTGCTCTTGAGTCCATCGCGAGCAAGCTCGCTCCTACAGGCATAAAAAAACGGCCTACCTTTCGGTAAGCCGTTTTTAGTACTTGGTGGCTACACAGGGACTTGAACCCCGGACCCCAGCATTATGAATGCTATGCTCTAACCAACTGAGCTATGTAGCCAAGTGGCGCGCATTATTCACCGGTAACGGGGATGCGTCAAGCATAAATCTAAAATATTTCTCTGCGCTTTCAACCGTTTATCAAAATCTACCTTCCAGGCAGTGGTGAAGGGCAGCGCTGGAAACCGCCAACGACCTCGACATCCACCTCAATTCGGACATGCTCTACGTCAACAACGACCACGCACTGTCGGCGGATGTGGCGTGGTTTATCGACTGGCTCAAGACCGAGTTGGAGCAGGACTTCCCGCAAGCGGTGATCCGCGCCTGAGCAGGGCTGCCGGATTCAACTCAAGCGGAAGCGCCCGGTGTTGTCGCTTAACGCTTTGCTGCCCTGACTCAGGGTGTCCGCTGCCTGGTTCACCGCGCGGGCACCTTCGAGCAAACGTAGCGCTGCCTGATCGACCTGCTGGATATTGCCGCTGACCTCGTCGGCGGTACTGGCCTGCTCCTCCACCGCCGTGGCGATGTGCGCCAGGGTATCGGTGACACTCTGCACGGCACTGGCGATTTCCCCGAGCCGTTCACCAAGGCCGGTGACCGCTTGTGCATCACTCTCTGCCTGAGTGCACGCGGCCTCCATCAGGTTGACGGCCTCGTTCACGGTGTGACGCAGGCTGTCGACCGTGCCGGCAATCTGTGCGGTCGACGATTGGGTGCGCTGCGACAGGCTGCGTACTTCATCGGCCACCACCGCAAAGCCACGCCCTTGTTCGCCCGCCCGCGCCGCCTCGATGGCGGCGTTGAGTGCCAGCAGGTTGGTCTGCTCGGCGACGCCCCGAATGGTGTCGACCACCAGTTGAATCTGCTGTCCTTGCTCGCTGACCCGGCCCAGTGCCGCAGCGGTTTCGTTCAGGCGTTGATTGAGTTGCTGGATGCTCGCGGTGGTGCGCTGGCTGTCGCGGCTGCTGTCGGCGGCAATGCGCCGGGTGTGCTGGGCGCTGCCGGACGCCTGTTCGCAACTGTGGGCGACCCCTTGTGAGGTGGCGGCCAGTTGCGTCGCCGCCGCGGCAATCTGGCTGATCTGCAATTGCTGGGCTTCGACTTCGCCCAGGGCGTCACTGGAGTGATGGTTGAGGGATTGCACTGCGTGGCTCAGTTGCAGGGTTTCGTGATCCACCCCTTGCAGGCTGGTGCGCAGTTGCACCACGGCGACGTTCAGCGCGGTGCTGATGACCGCCAGTTCGTCCCGTCCCTGAACCGGTACTTGCAGGCTCAGATTGCCATCGCGCAGGGCCTCGGCCAATACCGTGATGCCGCTGGCGCTGCGGCGGATCGAAGCCTGCAAGCAGATGAACAGATACAGCGCAGCCAACAGCAGGCAGCCGAACACGGTAGCCACCACAATGAACTGGCGGATCGCCGAGCCGTGGTAGTAATCCAGACGTTGATCCAGCGACACCAGCGACTGCTGGCGCAATGAAGCGAGGTCGGAGAGCAGGGCGTCGAGACTGCGTTCGAAGTCCTCTGGCTTGAGTTTGATGCTGCCGCCGAACACGCCGTCATCCAGCACCTTCAGGCCTGAGTCCAGGCGCTTGAGGCTGTCGTGGTATTGCCCGGCCCAGGTTTGCAGGGCGCTGGGCAAGCGCGCTTCGAGCAGGCCAGCGGTTTTCACCAGCTGCTCTCGTGCATCGCCGATGCGGCTGCGCAGGTCGCGCAGTTGCAGGCGGCTTTGCAGGGTGAACTGCCCGGACACTACCGATGCCTGGCCCACCGCCGCCAGGCGACCGACCCGTTCGATCAGGTCGGGGGCGTGTTGGGTGGAGATCTGCGTCAGCAGATAAGTCTCCAGCCACGGCGCCAGTGTCAGGCGATTGTCCATGGCGATCTGCTCGCGCAAGGCTTGCAGGGCGATCAGGGCGTTGGTGAAGCGATCGTAGCCATCCGGCCACCAGCCGACGCCGCTCAGGCTTTTTGAGTCGAGGCCATCGAGGGCGGTTTGCAGGGCCTGATAACGGCTCAGTGTTTCGCTCTCGGCAGCTTCTTTTTGCAGGGCATTGCCCAATTCGGCAGTGGCCTGGCTGACGGCGGGTTGGACTGCATCGAAGGCGCCCATCGCAGCGAGGGTGGCCGGTGTCGGCTGGCGATTGGTTTCCGTGGCGCGCCAACGGGCGGCGCGATCACGCTGGGCGGCGAGCAGGTCATCCAGTGCATCAAGGGCCAACAGTTGCCGCACCCCGGCACGTTCGCCGGAGATCAGGCTGAGTTTGTCGCGATAGTCCTGGCCGATCATCCACAGGCTGCCGGCCAGCGGCAGGATAAACAGCAGAAACAACAGCTGGAATTTGCGCGCAAAACCAAAACGCCCCAGCAACCCGATCCCCGGTGATAAAAAAGCCTGCATGCCCCACGACTCCTCTGGACACCACGCACCATTGGCGTGCGTCGGAGGTTGTTGCACCGCCGACTCGTGCCCGCTAAAAAGGCCTCGAAAGTTCACCCTTGTCTGCTCTGTAGGCCGACTCTGTGGCGAAACTTCCCATTGTCGGCCTCCTTTGTAAGGAAGCCGCGTTCAAGCCGACAAAGAAGGCAAGATTCAGACCATGGCGTTGCGCCATCAATGTTGTGGCGATGAAAACCGAGGTCGTTAGCAGGCTAAGGGGATGGCGTTGCCGCACTGAAAAATGGCACATTGACGCACCTGCAGTTTGTACCTCCTGTTGTCTGGAAATTCCCATGGCTATCAGCAACGCCCAGACCGGCTCAGTGCCGGCGTCCGCTACGCCCCAAAGCAGTCCCCTGGTGATGCGCATCATCGGTGCGGTGGCGCTGGCGCATTTGATCAACGACCTGATCCAGTCGGTGCTGCCGTCGATCTACCCTATGCTCAAGGCCAGCTATGGCCTGACCTTCACCCAGGTCGGCCTGATCACCCTGACGTTCCAGTTGACGGCCTCGCTGTTGCAGCCGTGGGTGGGTTACTACACCGATCGCCACCCCAAGCCGTGGCTGCTGCCGGCGGGTACGGTGTGCACCCTGGTCGGCATTCTGATGATGTCGGTAGTCGGCAGCTTCCCGCTGATTCTGCTGGCGGCGGGCTTGATCGGCATCGGTTCTTCGACCTTCCATCCCGAAGCGTCCCGCGTGGCGCGACTGGCTTCGGGCGGGCGCTTCGGGCTGGCGCAATCGACCTTCCAGGTCGGGGGTAACGCAGGCTCGGCGTTCGGCCCGTTACTGGCGGCGGCGATCATCATTCCCTACGGTCAAGGGCACGTGGCCTGGTTCGGCCTGTTCGCAGTGTTTGCGTTGTTCGTGCTGTACCGGATCAGCCGCTGGTACGCCAACCACTTGAACCTTTTCAAGCTCAAGCAAGGTCAGGCAGCGACTCACGGCCTGTCCAAGGGCCGAGTGACCAGCGCGCTGGTGGTGCTCGGGTTGCTGGTGTTCTCCAAGTATTTCTACATGGCCAGCCTCACCAGCTATTTCACCTTCTACCTGATCGAGAAGTTCGACCTGTCGGTCGCCAGTTCGCAGTTGCACCTGTTCCTGTTCCTTGGTGCGGTAGCGGCGGGGACATTCTTTGGCGGGCCGATCGGCGACAGGATCGGGCGTAAGGCCGTGATCTGGTTCTCGATCCTCGGCGTTGCACCGTTCACCTTGTTGCTGCCCCATGTCGACCTGTTCTGGACCAGCATCCTGAGCGTGGTCATCGGCTTCATCCTCGCCTCGGCGTTCTCGGCCATCGTGGTGTACGCCCAGGAACTGGTGCCGGGCAATGTCGGGATGATCGCCGGGGTGTTCTTCGGTTTGATGTTCGGTTTCGGCGGGATTGGCGCGGCGTTGCTGGGGCACCTGGCGGATATTCACGGCATCGAATACGTGTATTACCTGTGTTCGTTCCTGCCGTTGTTCGGGGTGTTGGCGATCTTCCTGCCACGGACCAAAAAGGCCTGACCCAACACAAATCCCTGTGGGAGCGGGCTTGCTCGCGAATGCGGTTCGCCAGCCACATGTACTTCGACTGACACTCCCTCTTCGCGAGCAAGCCCGCTCCCACAAAGGGGGGGTGGTGTGGCGGATGATTGTGTCGGGCACAAAAAAGCCGCGTATCAAACGCGGCTTTTTCTTGGGCGTGTGGCTTACACGTTGAAGCGGAAGTGCATCACGTCGCCGTCCTTGACGATGTAGTCTTTGCCTTCCAGACGCCATTTACCGGCTTCCTTGGTACCGGCTTCACCCTTGTACTGGATGAAGTCGTTGTAGGCGATCACTTCGGCGCGGATGAAGCCTTTCTCAAAGTCGGTGTGGATCACACCAGCGGCTTGTGGTGCGGTGGCACCGACGCGCACGGTCCAGGCGCGGACTTCTTCGACACCGGCGGTGAAGTAGGTCTGCAGGTGCAGCATTTCGTAGCCGGCGCGGATCACGCGGTTCAGGCCAGGCTCTTCGAGGCCCAGGGCTTCGAGGAACATGTCTTTCTCTTCGCCGTCATCGAGCTCGGCGATTTCCGCTTCGATCTTGTTGCACACCGGTACAACCACGGCGCCTTCTTCTTCGGCGATGGCGCGTACAACGTCCAGGTGCGGGTTGTTGTCGAAACCGTCTTCAGCGACGTTGGCGATGTACATGACCGGCTTGGTGGTCAGCAAATGGAAGCCCTTGATCACCGCTTTTTCATCGGTGCCCATGTTCTTCATCAGGCTGCGCGCCGGCTTGCCTTCGGTGAAGTGAGCGATCAGTTGCTCCAGCAGGCCTTTCTGGACTACTGCGTCCTTGTCACCGCCCTTGGCGTTGCGCGCGACTTTCTGCAGTTGCTTCTCGCAGCTGTCGAGGTCGGCGAAGATCAGTTCCAGGTCGATGATTTCGATGTCGCGTTTCGGGTCGACGCTGTTGGAGACGTGAATCACGTTCTCGTCTTCGAAGCAGCGGACCACGTGGGCGATGGCATCGGTTTCACGGATGTTGGCCAAAAACTTGTTGCCCAGGCCTTCACCTTTCGACGCGCCGGCAACCAGGCCCGCGATGTCGACGAATTCCATGGTGGTCGGCAGGATGCGCTTTGGATTGACGATGGCTGCCAGGGCTTCCAGGCGCGGATCCGGCATCGGCACGATACCGCTGTTCGGTTCGATGGTGCAGAAGGGGAAGTTCTCGGCCGCGATCCCGGATTTGGTCAGGGCGTTGAACAGGGTGGACTTGCCGACGTTAGGCAGACCGACGATGCCGCAATTGAATCCCATGGTGTTTTCCCCGAGGAGTGAGTCAGGCCTTCTGGCTGTGCAGGTTTTTCATCGCGCGGTTCCATTCCCCGGCGAGGATATCCGGCAGCACGCCGAGGGCAAAGTCGATGCTGGCATCGAGTTTTTCCTGTTCGGCGCGTGGCGCACGACCCAGGACGAAATTTGAAACCATACTGGCAACGCCCGGGTGGCCAATGCCAAGCCGCAAGCGATGAAAGGTATTCTGATTGCCCAGTTGCGCAATGATGTCGCGCAACCCGTTGTGACCGCCGTGGCCGCCGCCCACTTTGAGCTTGGCAACGCCCGGAGGCAGGTCGAGTTCGTCGTGCGCCACGAGGATTTCTTCAGGCTTGATGCGGAAGAAACCGGCGAGTGCCGCCACGGCCTGGCCGCTGCGGTTCATGTACGTGGTGGGAATCAGCAGACGAACATCCTGACCCTGGTGCGAATAGCGCCCGGTCAGGCCGAAATATTTGCGGTCCGCCACAAGGTTCACGCCTTGTGCGTTCGCGATGCGCTCAACAAAAAGGGCCCCTGCGTTATGCCGGGTCTGTTCGTATTCAGCGCCTGGATTTCCCAGGCCAACGATCAGTTTGATGGCAGTCACGATAGGGGCCCTTCATTGGAGTGGTGGATAACATCGCCGCAATCAGGGAGAGCGGCGAAAGTGGACGAAAGTTGCTCATTTACCATGATGTAAACTCCGCGTTCTCGCCCGCTTTCTCGCTATGCTCTAGTCCGCGATGTTTCCGGTCACTCCGGCAGCGCAGAGTAAATTACTCTGCAGCGCCTTCTGCAGCTTCTGGAGCAACACGTGGAGCGTGGACGTTGGCAACAGCCTTGTCATCGCCGTGTGCCAGGGCCACGAACTCAACGCCTTTAGGCGCCTTGAGGTCCGACAGGTGAATGATCGAACCGATTTCAGCGTTAGCCAGGTCGACTTCGATGAACTCAGGCAGATCTTTCGGCAGGCAGGAAACTTCGATCTCGGCAACAACGTGCGAGATTTCGCCGCCTTTCTTGGTCGGTGCTTCTTCGTTGATGAAGTGCACTGGAACGATGGCGGTCAGTTTCTGGCCAGCGACTACGCGTACGAAGTCAGCGTGCATCACGTGGCCTTTGGCCGGGTGACGCTGCAGGGCTTTGATCACGACGTTCTGCTTGGTGCCACCAACGTTCAGCTCGATGATGTGGCTGTAAGCCGCTTCGTTTTCGAGCAGTTTGGCAACTTCTTTGGCCAGCATGCTGATGGATTCAGGGGCTTTGTCGCCACCGTAAACTACAGCTGGAACCAGGCTTGCGAGACGACGCAGGCGGCGGCTCGCACCTTTCCCCAGGTCGGAACGCACTTCAGCATTCAGAGTAAAATCGTTCATGTTGTATCTCCAAAATAACCACACTCGCCCCAGCGTTTGCGACCAGCGCTAAAGGCGATATGGGCAAAAAAGCCCCGCCCCGACAGGAATGCCGGGGCGGGGCGCTTTTCGTCAACGAGACATTTCGAGAAGGGCAGGGCCCTTAGCGGAACATCGCACTGATCGATTCTTCATTGCTGATGCGGCGGACCGCCTCGGCAACTACCGGTGCGATATCCAGTTGGCGGATACGCGCACAGGCTTGTGCTGCAGCGGACAGCGGAATGGTGTTGGTCACCACCAGCTCGTCCAGCACGGAATTTTCAATGTTCTCGATTGCCCGACCCGACAGCACAGGGTGCGTGCAGTAGGCGAAAACCTTGGCAGCGCCATGCTCTTTCAAGGCCTTGGCCGCGTGGCACAGGGTGCCGGCGGTATCGACCATGTCATCGACCAGAATACAGGTACGCCCTTCGACATCACCGATGATATGCATCACTTCAGAGTGATTGGCTTTCTCACGGCGTTTGTCGATGATCCCGAGATCCACGCCCAGGGATTTGGCAACGGCACGTGCACGCACGACGCCGCCAATGTCCGGGGACACGATCATCAGGTTTTCGAAGCGCTGATCTTCGATGTCATCCACCAGAACCGGGGAGCCGTAGATGTTATCTACCGGAATATCGAAGAAACCCTGGATTTGGTCAGCATGCAGATCAACCGTGAGAACACGGTCGATGCCGACTACGGTAAGCATGTCAGCCACGACTTTCGCGCTGATAGCCACACGTGCGGAACGCGGACGGCGATCCTGACGGGCATAACCAAAGTAAGGAATAACAGCAGTGATACGAGTAGCCGAGGAGCGGCGGAAGGCATCAGCCATCACTACCAGTTCCATCAGGTTATCGTTGGTCGGAGCGCAAGTCGGCTGAATAATGAAGACGTCTTTACCGCGGACGTTTTCATTGATCTCGGCGGTAATTTCGCCGTCGGAGAATTTACCGACAGAGATGTCACCGAGAGGGATATGCAGCTGACGTACGACACGCCGAGCCAGATCGGGGTTAGCGTTCCCCGTAAAGACCATCATCTTGGACACGCGCAGTACCTGAAGGCTGAGGGTAACCTGGATGAGTATAGGAAAATGGCAGGGGCGGCTGGATTCGAACCAACGCATGGCAGGATCAAAACCTGCTGCCTTACCGCTTGGCGACGCCCCTGTATCTGTTGCAACGATTACCCGGTAATCGGTTCCTTTAGAGCAGACTTTGAAGCTTGCGATGCAACATCGAAACGTTGCTTCCTTTTGCTACAAAACCTGTAAGGGTCTCTGTCAGAAGGGCCGAGACTTTATCAGCTTCAGCTTTGCTTGGGAAGCCCCCAAACACACAACTTCCAGTTCCGGTGAGTTTTGCTTCGGTAAATTTACCTAACAAATTCAAAGCGTTACGTACCTCTGGATAACGCCTTGTTACCACCGGCAAGCAGTCATTTCGACTGTTTCCCTTGGGAACGGGGCGCACTTTAATGGGAGGAGTGTTACGTGTCAACAACGGATCTGAAAAAATTTCTGCCGTACTTACAGAGACTTGCGGTACCAGCACCAGATACCACGGTTCTTCGGGGTCGACAGGGGTCAGTTTCTCCCCCACGCCCTCGGCGAAAGCCGCATGACCACGAACGAAAACCGGGACGTCGGCGCCCAGCGTCAATCCCAGGCCAGCCAGGCGATCTTCATCCCAGCCCAATTGCCAAAGGTGATTGAGGCCGAGCAAGGTCGTTGCGGCATTCGAACTGCCGCCGCCAATGCCGCCACCCATGGGCAGGATCTTTTCGATCCAGATATCGACGCCCAGCGAACAACCGGATTGCTCCTGAAGTTTTTTCGCGGCCTTGACGATCAGGTTGCTGTCGTGGGGCACGCCTGCGAACTCGGTGTGCAGCTGAATGACGCCGTCATCGCGCAGGGCGTAGGTGATTTCGTCGCCGTAATCGAGAAACTGAAACATCGTTTGCAGTTCGTGGTAGCCGTCTTCGCGGCGACCGAGAATGTGCAACATCAAATTGAGTTTGGCCGGAGACGGCAGAGTCAGGCGATTGGCTGGCATGTCATGACCCCAGTTTGCGTGGTTGCCAGGCCTTGATCACCAGCGTGACGTCAAGGTCGGTGCCATGCAGCTTGATGCGCTCGGGCAGCCAGTAGCCATTTTGCTGGGTGTAGTCGGTGTATTCGACCTGCCAGCCATCCTGCTCGAGGTTGGCCAGGCGACTGTCGGTATCCAGGGTCAGGTGACTTTTGCTGTCCGGAGCCGGGAGCCCGCGTACCCACCAGGCCAGATTGGACACCGGCAGCTTCCAGCCCAACTGCTCTTCGAGCAGCACTTCCGGGTTCGGCGCGTCGTAGCGTCCCTGGTTGGCGACTTCCAGCGACACCTTGCCCGGACGTCCGGTCAGGCGAGCCGCACCGCGGCCCAGTGGTCCGGACAGGCGAATATCGTAGTAGTCCTGGCGTTGCAACCAGAACAGCGTGCCGCTGCCCGAGTCTTTCGGCGCACGGATGCCGATCTTGCCGTCGATCTGCCAGCCATCGAGGCCGGTCAGTTGCTGTTTGTGCTCGCGCCATTGGGCGGCGTTGCCATGTCCCTCGACCGATTCGCGGGGACCAAGGCCTGCGCAACCGGCGAGCAGGGCGATAAAACTGAAAACGATGAAATGGCGCAAAAACATAATCTTAAAGAGTCTCTGATCCGGTCAGGCGTTTGATGGTGCCACGCAGGGTCGGGCTGTCAGGCTGTTCCTTGAGGAATTTGCCCCAGACTTGTCTGGCTTCGCGCTGTTTGCCGTTGGCCCACAGGACTTCGCCCAGGTGCGCGGCGACTTCCTGGTCGGGGAAGCGTTCCAGGGCCTGGCGCAGCAGACGCTCGGCTTCGTCGAGATTGCCCAGGCGGTAATTCACCCAGCCAAGGCTGTCGAGCACCGCCGGATCTTCCGGACTGATCTGGTGTGCCTGCTCGATCAGGGCCTTGGCTTCGGCGTAGCGTGTGGTACGGTCGGACAAGGTGTAGCCGAGGGCGTTCAACGCCATGGCATTGTCCGGGTCGCGCTTGATGATCGTGCGCAGGTCTTTTTCCATCTGCGCCAGGTCATTGCGTTTTTCCGCCTGCATGGCACGGGTGTAGAGCAGGTTCAAATCGTCCGGGTATTGCTCCAGGGCTTGATGCAGAACACTCCAGGCCTTGTCGCCCTGATTGTTGGCGGACAGGGTTTCGGCTTCGATCAGGTACAACTGGATCGCGTAATCCGGCTGCTCGTCGCGCTCTGCCGCCAGCTTTCTTTGCGCTTCGGCGGTCCTGCCGTTGTCTATCAGGATGTCGGCCTGACGCAATTGCGCCGGCAGGAAATCGTTGCCCGGGCCCACCTTGGCGTACTCGATCAATGCGCCTTGCGGGTCGTTTTGTTCTTCGGCGATACGGCCGAGGTTCAGGTGCGCCGAGTCGACGTGGCTGTCCCGGGCGATCAAGTCTTCAAGATAACCCTTGGCCTCGTTCCACGCCTTGGCTTCCAGGCAGACCAGTGCCAGGGAGTATCGCAGGTCGTCGTCTTCCGGGTACTGCTGAACCAGGCTCGAGAACTCGGCCTTGGCGTCGTCCATGCGGTCCTGTTCAACCAGCATCCGCGCATAAGTCAGGCGCAGGCGCTTGTCGTCCGGGTATTTCTTGATGCTTTTCTGCAGCAGCGGCAAGGCCTCGTCACCGCGATCGAGGGTTTGCAGCAGGCGTGCGCGCAGCAGAATCGGGGCAATTTCGCCGTCGTCCGGCGGATTGTCTTCCAGCAGTTTCAGTGCGCCTTTGGTGTCGCCATCCTGTTGCATCAGCAGCGCCTTGCCGAAAATCAGCTGGCTGTTGTCTGGATGGCGCTGCAGCAAGCGGTCGAAGCTTTTCATCAGGCCGTTGCGTGTGTCCTGGTCGGTGTCGGCCGCCGACAGCGCCAGGAAGTCGAAATGAGTGTCGCCCTTGCCTTGCAGGACTTTCTCCATATAGACCATGGAGTCGTCATAACGCCCGGCGCGGGCCAGTTGCACGGCAGCGGCGCGTTGCGCTTCGAGGTCGTCGGGGGCGTTTTTCGACCAGATCAGCGCGGTGTCCAGGGCGGCCTGGTCGGCGCCCAGGTATTCGGCGATACGGAATGCCCGCTCCGAGATGCCCGGATCCTGGGTGTTGATGGCCTGGGTCACATAGTTGTCCAGGGCAATGTCGAAACGATTGCGCTGGCCAGCCAGTTCGGCGCTCAACAGGCTGAAGACGGTTTCCTCGCTGAAGGAGCTGTAGACCTTCGGCTTTTCAGGGGCCGGGGTGCTGTCTTCAACCGGCGGCGTACCGTCCGACGAAACGGGTGCCAAGGCCTGGCAGCCGCTGAGGAAGACAAAAGCGAGGAGCAACGCGGAAGATCTATTCATATAGGAGGAGGACGACTAACCTGCGGTCGGATCATCATGACACAAGCTTTAGGCCAAACATAACCGGCCCGCCAATTTACCCGCACAGCGGATCCGGCCAAACCTGACGGCCCTGTAAACGAGAACCGCTCGCAACGTGGGTCTCGCCTACCGGCGCGATAGATATCGAGTAGTTGTTCTGATTCCGTCGAAGTAGGACAATTGCCGGCTTCACGTCACCATCAGCGACTTTGAATGGCCTTCCTTGCACTCGGTATTAACCACAAGACTGCTTCAGTAGACGTCCGCGAGCGCGTGGCTTTTACCCCTGAGCAGCTGGTTGAGGCCTTGCAGCAGCTCTGCCGACTCACCGACAGCCGCGAAGCTGCGATCCTCTCCACCTGCAATCGCAGTGAACTCTATATAGAACAGGATCACCTGTCGGCGGATGTCGTGCTGCGCTGGCTGGCCGAATATCATCATTTGAGCTACGACGAGCTGCGCGAAAGCGCCTATGTGCATGAAGATGATGCGGCAGTTCGTCACATGATGCGGGTGGCCTCCGGGCTCGACTCGCTGGTGTTGGGCGAGCCGCAGATTCTCGGCCAGATGAAGTCGGCCTATGCCGTGGCTCGCGAGGCGGGCACCATCGGGCCATTGCTCGGGCGGCTGTTCCAGGCCACGTTCAACGCGGCCAAGCAGGTGCGCACCGACACGGCCATCGGCGAAAACCCGGTATCGGTGGCATTTGCCGCGGTGAGCCTGGCCAAGCAGATTTTCAGCGACCTGCAACGCAGCCAGGCCTTGTTGATCGGTGCCGGCGAGACCATCACCCTGGTCGCCCGCCATCTGCATGACCTGGGGGTAAAGCGCATCGTGGTCGCCAACCGTACCCTGGAGCGCGCGAGCATCCTGGCCGAACAGTTCGGCGCCCATGCGGTGTTGCTGTCGGATATTCCGGCAGAGCTGGTGCGCAGCGATATCGTCATCAGTTCCACCGCCAGCCAGTTGCCGATCCTGGGCAAGGGTGCAGTGGAAAGCGCCTTGAAACTGCGCAAGCACAAACCCATTTTCATGGTGGATATCGCCGTTCCCCGCGACATCGAACCGGAAGTCGGCGAGTTGGACGACGTTTACCTCTATAGCGTCGACGATCTTCACGAAGTGGTCGCCGAGAACCTCAAGAGCCGCCAGGGCGCTGCCCAGGCCGCCGAAGAGATGGTCTCGGTCGGCGCCGAAGACTTCATGGTCCGCCTGCGTGAATTGGCGGCGGTGGACGTGCTCAAGGCCTATCGTCAACAGAGCGAACGCCTGCGCGACGAAGAATTGCAAAAGGCCCAGCGCATGCTGGCCAACGGCAGCAGCGCCGAAGAGGTGCTGGTGCAACTGGCTCGCGGGCTGACCAACAAACTCTTGCACGCACCGAGCGTGCAGTTGAAAAAGCTCTCTGCCGAAGGTCGCCTGGATGCGCTGGCGATGGCCCAGGAACTCTTTGCCCTCGGTGAGGGCTCATCGGATAGCTTTTCGGATAAAAAACCGCAATGAAAGCGTCACTGCTCAATAAGCTGGATATCCTCCAGGACCGTTTCGAGGAATTGACCGCCCTGCTGGGCGACGGCGAGGTCATTTCCGATCAGAACAAATTCCGTACCTATTCCAAGGAGTACGCGGAAGTTGAACCGATCGTGGGCACCTATAAAGAACTGCTGAAAGTGCAGGATGACCTCGAGGGCGCCCAGGCTCTGCTCAAGGACAGCGACCCGGACATGCGTGAAATGGCCGTGGAAGAAGTCCGCGAGGCCAAGGAGCGCCTGGTCACGCTCGAAGCCGACCTGCAGCGCATGCTGCTGCCCAAGGACCCGAACGACGGGCGCAACGTGTTCCTCGAAATCCGTGCCGGCACCGGCGGCGACGAGGCGGCGATTTTCTCCGGCGACCTGTTCCGCATGTATTCGCGTTACGCCGAGCGTCGTGGCTGGCGGGTGGAAATCCTCTCGGAAAACGAGGGCGAACACGGCGGCTATAAAGAGGTGATTGCCCGGGTCGAGGGCGACAACGTCTACGGTAAGCTCAAGTTCGAATCCGGTGCGCACCGCGTGCAGCGGGTTCCGGCGACCGAATCCCAGGGCCGTATCCATACGTCGGCCTGCACCGTGGCGGTATTGCCCGAGCCGGACGAACAGGAAGCCATCGAGATCAACCCGGCCGACCTGCGCATCGATACCTATCGCTCCTCCGGCGCCGGTGGCCAGCACGTCAACAAGACCGATTCGGCGATCCGCATTACGCACTTGCCGTCCGGCATCGTGGTCGAGTGCCAGGAAGAACGTTCGCAGCACAAGAACCGTGCCCGGGCGATGTCCTGGTTGTCGGCCAAGCTGAACGATCAGCAGACCTCCGCCGCGGCCAACGCCATCGCCAGCGAACGCAAGCTGCTGGTCGGTTCCGGTGATCGCTCCGAGCGCATCCGCACCTACAATTTTGCCCAGGGCCGGGTCACCGACCACCGGGTCAACCTGACCTTGTATTCCCTCGACGAGATCCTCGCCGGCGGCGTCGAGGCGGTGATCGAGCCGTTGCTGGCCGAGTACCAGGCCGATCAACTGGCAGCGATAGGTGAGTAAATGACGATCATCGCCAGTTTGTTGCGTGCCGCCGATCTGCCCGACTCGCCGACGGCGCGTCTGGATGCCGAATTGCTGCTGGCGGCGGCGTTGGGCAAGTCCCGCAGTTTCCTGCACACCTGGCCGGAACGCATCGTGCCGAGCGAAGCGGCGCTGACGTTCGCCGAGTATTTGCAGCGCCGCCGCAGCGGTGAGCCGGTGGCCTATATCCTCGGCCAGCAAGGTTTCTGGAAGCTGGATCTGGAAGTGGCACCACACACGCTGATCCCGCGCCCGGATACCGAACTGCTGGTGGAAGCTGCGCTGGAACTGTTGCCGGCCACACCGGCCAAGGTGCTCGACCTCGGTACCGGCAGCGGCGCGATTGCCCTGGCGTTGGCCAGCGAGCGTCCGGCCTGGAGCGTCACTGCTGTGGATCGCGTGCTGGAAGCGGTGGCCCTGGCCGAGCGCAATCGCCAGCGTCTGCACCTGAACAACACCAAGGTGCTGAGCAGCCATTGGTTCAGTGCCCTGGAAGGTCAGCGTTTTGAGCTGATCATCAGCAATCCGCCCTACATTGCAGCGACCGATCCGCATCTGGTCGAGGGCGATGTGCGCTTCGAGCCGGCGAGCGCCCTGGTGGCTGGTGTCGACGGGCTCGACGATCTGCGTCTGATCGTCGACCAGGCACCGGATCATCTCGACGCTGGCGGCTGGCTGATGCTCGAACACGGTTACGATCAGGCCGAGGCGGTCCGCGACCTGCTCCTGACCCGCGGTTTTGAAGAAGTCCACAGCCGCACCGATCTGGGCGGTCACCAACGCATCAGTCTGGGGCGCCTGCCGTGCTGAATGATCAGGAGTTGCTGCGTTACAGTCGGCAGATTCTGCTGCAACACATCGATATCGACGGCCAGTTGCGGCTCAAGGACAGCCGCGTATTGATCGTCGGGCTCGGCGGCCTTGGCGCACCAGTGGCGCTGTATCTGGCGGCCGCCGGCATTGGCGAGATGCACCTGGCGGACTTCGACACGGTCGACCTGACCAACCTGCAACGCCAGATCATTCACGACACCGACAGCATCGGCATGGGCAAGGTCGATTCAGCGATCAAGCGCCTGACGGCGATCAATCCCGAGATTCAACTGGTCGCCCATCGTTCGGCGCTGGATGAGGATTCCCTGGCCGCCGTGGTGGCCGGGGTAGATCTGGTCCTCGATTGTTCTGACAATTTTTCCACCCGTGAAGCGGTCAATGCCGCTTGCGTGGCGGCCGGCAAACCGCTGGTCAGCGGCGCGGCGATTCGCCTCGAAGGTCAACTGTCGGTGTTCGATCCGCGTCGGCCGGAGAGTCCGTGCTACCACTGTTTGTATGGGCACGGCAGCGAAGCCGAGCTGACATGCAGCGAGGCCGGCGTGGTCGGGCCGTTGGTGGGGCTGGTTGGCAGTCTGCAAGCCCTCGAAGCGCTGAAGTTGCTGGCCGGATTCGGTGAGCCGCTGGTGGGGCGCCTGCTGTTGATCGATGCCTTGGGTACACGCTTCCGTGAGTTGCGGGTCAAGCGCGATCCGGGTTGCAGCGTCTGTGGGTCGAAACATGCGTGAAGCGCCGATTGGCGTGTTCGACTCCGGTGTCGGCGGGCTCTCGGTACTGGCCGAGATCCAGCGTTTGCTGCCCAACGAGACACTGATGTACGTCGCCGATTGCGGCAATGTTCCCTATGGCGAGAAAACCCCGGCATTTATCCAGCAGCGTTGCAGCGTGATGGCCGACTTCTTTCAGCAGCAGGGCGCCAAGGCCCTGGTGCTGGCCTGCAATACGGCAACGGTGGCCGGCGTCGCCGACTTGCGTCGCGACTATCGCGATTGGCCCATCGTCGGCATGGAGCCGGCCGTCAAGCCGGCCGCCGCCGCAACCCGCTCCGGCGTGGTCGGGGTGCTGGCCACCACCGGCACCTTGCAGAGCGCCAAGTTCGCCGCGTTGCTCGACCGCTTCGCCACGGACGTGAAAGTGATCACCCAGCCCTGTCCCGGGCTGGTGGAGCTGATTGAAAACGGCGATCTGCAGAGCGCCGAGCTGCGTCAGCTGTTGGCCGGGTATGTCGAGCCACTGCTGGCGGTTGGCGCAGACACTCTGATTCTCGGCTGCACCCATTACCCCTTTCTCAAGCCGATGCTCCGGCAGATGATCCCCGCCGACATCAGCCTGATCGATACCGGAGCCGCCGTCGCGCGGCAACTCCAGCGGCTTTTGGCTGAACGCGAACTGCTTGCCGCCGGGCCTGCCCGTGAAGCGCAGTTCTGGACCAGCGCTGATCCGCTTCATTTCAGAAATATCTTGCCGATACTGTGGAATACCTCTGGCGTTGTGCGAAGCTTCAACCGGTAGAAGGCTGTCTGGGGGGGAGTACGAAAAATCGGGGTGAACTTCTGATAAATCGCTGACTTCTATAGTTTTGCTGGGCCAGGCAACAAAAAAATCATACGAAATCGTTCGGAAAAGGAAGTTTCTAGTGAAGCGACTATTCTGCTTGGCCGCGATTGCGGCCACATTAATGGGGCACACCTTGACTGCGCAGGCGGCAGGTGTGGAGTTCGCGGTTGGTCAGACCAGCGATTCGACCATGACGTATCGACTGGGCATGCAATTCGACTGGGACCAGAGTTGGTGGCAGAGCGACGTGGGTCGTCTGACCGGTTACTGGGATGGCGCCTACACCTATTGGGAGGGTGACGAGAAATCCAGTAACCACAGCCTGTCGTTCTCGCCTGTGCTCGTTTATGAATTTTCCGGCCAGAACGTCAAACCCTACGTCGAGTTCGGGATTGGCGTGGCGGCGTTTGCCAGCACCGAAGTCGAAAGCAGCGATCTGGGCAGCGCCTTCCAGTTTGAAGACCGCTTTGGATTCGGTTTGCGCTTTGCCGGCGGACATGAAGTCGGGGTTCGTGCGACGCACTATTCCAATGCCGGGATCACCACTCCGAACGATGGTGTAGAGAGTTACGCATTGCATTACACGATGCCGTTGTAAGACGCAACGCGGTACTAAATGTGGGAGCGGGCTTGCTCGCGAAAGCAGTGGATCAGTCGACATTTTAATTGACTGACCTGACGCTTTCGCGAGCAAGCCCGCTCCCACATTTGTTTCAGGGTGAAATTGAATTCAGCGATACGCCGTCGAAATCCCCAGGCGTTCGTCGATGCATTCCGGTGCGCCCATCTCGAACTCCCGGCAGATCAGCGGACGTTTTTCGTAGATGGTGCACATCATCGTGTTGCGATCCAGTGCGGCACACCAGCCGTCGTCCAGACGCAGCATGACTTCCCCGCCCCAGTCATCGGTATCGATGAACCGTTCAGGCACACCCGTGTCGGTGATCAGCATGACTTCGAGCTGGCAGCAGCAGGCTGCGCAGGTCGAGCACGTGACCGCGGGTTCCGCGATTTGCGTATGGGGGATGGTTTTCATGCCGCGCAGTGTAAGGCAGTCACCCGGTGCTGTGTGAAAGGTCTGACGGACGCCCAGGTATCGGCGCGTCCGGGATACCGCTGCCGATGATGGCGATTTTCAGGGTTGGTCCTTGATCGGTGGCTGACTGCGCACCATGCGTTTGCCGATCTCCAGTTTCACTTGGTCCGGCCGTTTGGAGAGCGGCCAGAGGGCAGCCATGAACGCAGCCGGGAACGCGATTTCCAGCGGGCGGTCCTTGAGCTTTTCGAAGATGTGCCGTGCGGCTTTCTCCACCGGCCAGCTCAAGGGCATGGGAAAACCGTTTTTCGCCGTCAGTGGCGTTTCGACAGCCCCGGGGCTGATCACTGTGAGTTCTATGCCTTCAGGGGCCAGGTCGATGCGCAGGGATTCGAACAGGTAACGCAGCCCGGCCTTTGAGGTGCCATACGCCTCTGCCTCGGGCAGTGGCAGGTAAGTTACCGTGCTGGCCATGGCCACCATATGGGGTGCGGTGCCGGCACGCAGCAAAGGCAGGGCGGCGTCGATGCAATAGCTACTGGCCAACAGGTTGGTACGCAACACGTGCTCGATAATCGACGCATCGAACTGCCTGGCATCCACGTACTCGCTGGTGCCGGCATTGAGTATCACGGTGTCCAGCGAGCCCCAGTCCTCGGCAATCTGTTCGCCGATCTCGCGCACGGTCTGGCTGTTGGTCAGGTCACCGGCCACCACCAGCACTTGCCCCGGATAGCGTTGCGACAATACTTTCAACTGCGCCACCGAGCGCGAACTGACGGCCAGGTGCGCACCGGTTTTCAGGATTTCTTCGGCCAGGGCGACACCGATGCCGCTGCTGGCGCCGGCCAGCCAGTATCGTCGTGAGAGCGTACGACTCATCCCAATCTCCTTTTCAGCCAGGCCATTGCCCGGCCCAATACGGGTAAATGTTGATCAAGCAGAACCCCAGCATCGAGCTAATCCCGGTGGCGGTCATTCATGACCCAGCGGCGGCGTATTGCCGTGACGGCAGGTTTTTGAACGCCGTCAACGCTCGCGTGCGGGATGTACTCAAGTCGACGATCGGTGAAGGGTAATCCACCCCACCAAAAAGGCCGCCGAGATTGGCGGGGTTGTGCACATCTTTTTTATTCAGCCCTGCCAACTCCGGCAGCCATCGCTTGATGAATACACCTTCGGGATCGAATTTTTCCGATTGACTCAGCGGGTTGAAAATCCGGAAGTAAGGCGCCGAGTCGGTGCCGGTGGAAGAGCTCCATTGCCAACCACCATTGTTCGCCGCCAGGTCGCCATCGATCAGGTGACGCATGAAAAAGCGTTCGCCTTCGCGCCAGTCGATCAGCAGGTTCTTGGTCAGGAACATCGCCACCACCATGCGCAGGCGGTTGTGCATCCAGCCGGTGGTCAACAGTTGGCGCATGGCGGCGTCGATGATTGGCAAGCCGGTGCGCGCCTGTTGCCAGGCGGCCAGTTCATCGGGAGCGTTGCGCCAGGCCAGCGCTTCGGTTTCCGGGCGAAACGCGCGGTGTCGGGACACTCGCGGGTAGCCCACCAAGATGTGTTTGTAGAATTCGCGCCACAGCAGTTCGTTGATCCAGGTGACGGCGCCGGTGTTGCCGCTTTCGAACTCACCCTGATTGCTGTTCAACGCGGCGTGCAGGCATTGGCGAGGAGAAATCACCCCGGCGGCAAGATAGGCCGAGAGCTGACTGGTACCGGGTTTTGCCGGGAAGTCGCGTTCGTTCTGGTAGTGCTCGATCTGCGCTTCGCTAAAGTTGTCGAGGCGACGCCGGGCTTCGGTTTCGCCGGCCGGCCACAGGCTTCGCAGGTGATCACCGGGTGTTGCGAAACCCTCGACGCTCAAGGGGATCGCATCGCTGGCAATGTTCAGCGGCGCTTGTTTGTGCGGTGCGCGGACCAGGCTGGGCAGCGCGTGGTGCAGTCGTTCGTAGCAGACTTTGCGGAACTGGCTGAAGACCTGAAAGTAAGTGCCGGTCCGGGTCAGCACGCTTCCGGGCTTGAACAGCAATTGATCGAGGTAGCGGTGAACTTCGATGCCTTCGGTCTGTAGCGTCCGGGCGACCGCAGCATCGCGACGGGACTCGTGAATGCCGTACTCATCATTGAGGTGCAACGCGTCGACCTGCCACTGCCGGCACAGGTTCAGCAGTACGCTGGGCGCGTCATCCCAGCGGGGTGCCTGGCGGATCAGCAGGGGAATGTTCAGTTGAGCCAGTTCACGGCTCAGTTCGCGCAGGTTACGCAGCCAGAAGTCCACTTTGCAGGGCGCATCGTCGTGTTCCAGCCATTGCTCCGGACTCAGCAGGTACACCGCCACGCAGGGGCCACGAGCCGCGGCGGCCGAGAGGGCAGTGTTGTCATGTAGACGCAAGTCGCTGCGCAGCCAGATCAATTGCATAGAGGAATCCACGCGATTCATTTAAATCAGCCCGCGCTGAACGAGTGCCTGATGTGCCGACAATGGATCTTCGGCCAGGTACAAGTCAGCGATCTCGGTGGTACTTGCGGACAACTCGGCGTGGTGGATGCACACCGTTGGTCCGGCAATCATTTTTGGGCAACTGACACCTTTGAAAAGTTTCGGCAGTTGCGCCAGGTTCATGGCCTTGCTGGAGTACAGCAGAACCCCACGGGGTTGCAGCAGTTCGACCGCCAATGCCAGTTCGCCGACAGGCAGCGGCCCGTCGAAGACCTCCACCGGGCAATCCGCGCTGCTGATCAGCCAGGCCGTGAGCCACAGCTGAGGTTCCATGGGCAGGTCCGAGTGGTTGATCAACAGCATTGGCGCGGTGCGCAACTGACGATTGTCATGGTAGATGCGTGCGCCGAATTTGCTGCGTAGCCAGGCACAAAAAAAGCCCCGTTCCATCTGCGCACCGAATTGGCCTTGCCAGCGTTGCTCCAGAGCGGCCAGCAATGGCATCAGCAATTGCTCGCACAGGGTTCGCGGCGGATACAGCGCCATCGCCTGATTGACGTTGTCATCCAGGGCGCGTTCCTGCAATTCGCTGACTGCCTGCAGCAACGTTAGCAGCAAGGTGTGCCAGTCGTTGTCGACGGACTCGCTGAATACTTGCGGCGTATCGAGCAATTCCTTGACCTGGCTGACGGCGACGCCACGGTTGAGCCAAGTGAGGATGGCCTGGATGCGTTGTACATGGTCGGCCGAGAACAGCCGATGCCCCTTGGGTGTGCGTTGCGGCACGATCAGACCGTAGCGCCGCTCCCAGGCGCGCAGGGTCACGGCGTTGACGCCGGTCAGGCGCGCCACTTCGCGGATCGGCAGCCAGCCTTCGTCCAACGCCTTTTCAAAGTCATCGCCGAGGTCTTCGCGGGCGCTGGTGTCGAGTGTCTTTTTCATCAGATGGCGTTTCGCAGGCTGAGGTTTTCCGGGTGCGGTTGCAGATAGACCTGCTGTGCGATGTACGGATCGGGGTGTTGGCGAAAGTGATGTTTGAGCAGCGTCAACGGCACCACCAGCGGCACGATGCCTTGGTGGTACTGGCTGATCAGCTGTTGCACTTCCTGCTTGTCTTCGCGGCTGATGGCCTGTTTCAGGTAACCGCTGATGTGTTGCAGGACGTTGGTATGGGTGCGGCGGGTGGCGCACTTTTTCAGCGCCGCCATCAATTCGCTGAAATATCGGGGACCCAGTTCCTGCGGATCGTTTTTGCCCATGCTGCCCAGCAGGTGGCCCAGGGCTTTGTATTGCACCGGGTTGTGGGCCATCAGCAGGTATTTGTAGCGTGAGTGAAAGTCCGTGAGGCCGCGCCGGGTCAGGCCTTCCTGGCGTAGCTGCTGCCAGGCGCTGTAGGCGAATACGCGGGTGAGAAAATTTTCCCGAAGCACCGGATCGTTGAGCCGGCCGTCTTCCTCCACCGGCAAATCCGGGTGTCGCAGACAGAAGGCCCGGGCGTAGATCCCGCGACCGCCACTGTCCGCTCGTGTGCCGTTGGCGTGGTAGACCTTGACCCGCTCCAGGCCGCAGGACGGGGAATTTTGCATGAAGATATAACCGCAAATATCCCCCAGCTGCGCTGCCATGTCCCGGCCGTAGGTGGCCAGCGGTTGTGTCACGTTCAGGTTGTGATCCAGTGTTCCCACGGCTTCGGGTTGATCGGCGCCACTCACCAGTCGAATCGGTTGGCGGGGTACGCCGAGGCCGATGGCCACTTCCGGGCAGACCGGGATGAAATCGAAGTAATCAGTGAGGGTACGGCTGCATAGCCGCGACTCCTTGTGCCCGCCGTTGAAGCGCACATCGAGTCCCATCAGGCAGGCGCTGATGGCTATTTTCGGTTTGACGGGGACGTGGGACATCGGAACACCTCGAATCTGAACCTGTACAAACATTTGCGTCTGTACAAGATAACTTCATCATAGATTCGAAGTTGTACAAGTCAAATTTTTTGTATAGGTTTTCTCGGCGCAATGCCCCTCCCTGTAGGAGCTGCCGAAGGCTGCGATCTGTTGATCTTGAAAAACAAAATCAAAAGATCGCAGCCTTCGGCAGCTCCTGCGGTTCATTGCAGGTGTTCATGCAAGCGGCGGGCAGCTTCCTGACCGCTTAGCCAGGCACCTTCGACACGTCCGGACAGGCACCAGTCGCCACAGGCGTACAGCCCCAGGTCGGCATCGGCCAGGGTGCCCCATTCGTGACTGCTGGCGGGGCGGGCGTAGAGCCAGCGGTGGGCGAGGCTGAAGCTCGGCGCAGGCATGGAGTCGTGCAGCAGTTCGGCAAACGCGCCGTGCAACTGCTCGATCACCGCTTCCTTGGGCAGGTCGATGTGTTGCCGGCTCCAGGCGCTCGTGGCATGCAGCACCCAGGTGTCGAGAGTGTTGTCGCGCCCGGGTTTGCTGCGGTTGCGGGCCAGCCAGTCGAGTGGGCTGTCCTGTACGAAGCAGCCTTCCATGGGCGTTTCCAGCGGCGTTTCGAAGGCCAGGGCAATGGCCCAGGTCGGGTCCATTTTCACCCCGGCGGCGGCCCCTGCGAGTTTCGGCGCCGATGCCAGCAAAGCCGTGGCCTGCGGCGCCGGCGTGGCGACGACGACGTGGCTGAAGGGGCCGTGGGTGAAGCCCTCGGCGTCCTGCAGATGCCAGTGTTCTTCCCCGCGATAGACCTCAGTGATCCGGCAGGCGAAATGCACTTCAAGATCACCGATCAGGGCGCGGGTGATGGCACTCATGCGCGGCGTGCCGACCCAGCGGGTCTGCTCGTCCGGCGACAGGTTGAGCTGACCGCCATGGTAGGTGTACAGCTGCGGCGTCCACTCGGCGACCCAGCCTCTGGCCTGCCAGCGCTGGACTTCCGTGACAAAGCGGCGGTCGCGGGCGGTGAAGTACTGCGCGCCCATGTCCAGAGCACCCGCATCGCTGCGCTTGCTCGACATACGCCCGCCGCTACCGCGGCTTTTATCGAAAAGTTGAACCACGTGCCCGAGGTCCGTCAGGGCCTGGGCGGCGGAGAGTCCGGCAATGCCGGTGCCGATGATTGCGATAGGTACAGTCATAGGGGCCTCGTTTACCTTTCTGTACAGACTACGCCGGGGTTCAAACCTGTACAATATTGTTTTTTGGTATAACTTTTAGCGTTCTCGTTCTGACAGCTTGGCCTATTGTTAACCATAGAGCCTGCTCGATACCAAAGATCCCTGCTTATAAAAATAGACTAGTGGACAGGGTAAAACGCCACGCGAGGAAGAAGTCATGCACATATTGCTGACCGGCGGTACTGGTTTGATAGGACGTCAGCTCTGCCGGCACTGGTCCGGGCAGGGCCATCGCCTGACAGTCTGGAGTCGCAAGCCTGAAAAAGTCGCGAAAACCTGTGGTGCCCAAGTGCGTGGAATTGCCCGGTTGGAGGATCTGGGGCAGGAACCGGTGGATGCGATCGTCAATCTTGCCGGCGCGCCGATTGCCGACCGACCCTGGACGCACAAGCGTAAAGCCTTGTTGTGGAGCAGTCGGATCACGCTGACTGAAACCCTGCTGGCGTGGCTTGAGCGTCGCGAGCAGAAACCCCGGGTGTTGATTTCCGGTTCGGCCGTCGGCTGGTATGGCGACGGTGGCGAACGCGAACTGACCGAGGACTCGGGGCCGGTCAGCGAAGACTTTGCCAGCCAGCTATGCATCGCCTGGGAAGAAACCGCGCAACGGGCTGAAGCACTGGGCATTCGCGTCATCCTCATTCGAACCGGGTTGGTGCTGTCGGCCGAGGGCGGCTTTTTGTCGCGGCTGTTACTGCCCTTCAAGCTGGGACTGGGGGGGCCGATTGGCAACGGCCGGCAATGGATGCCATGGATTCATATCGACGATCAAATCGCTCTGATTGATTTTCTTCTGCATCGCAACGAGGCCAGCGGTCCCTATAATGCGTGCGCACCCAAACCGGTGCGCAACCGCGAGTTTGCCAAGACGTTGGGCACCGTACTGCATCGCCCGGCATTCATGCCGATGCCGGCCTTCGCATTGAAGATCGCGCTGGGCGAGTTGTCCTTGCTGTTGCTGGGTGGCCAACGGGCCACGCCGGTTCGCTTGTTACAGGCGGGTTTCACTTTTCAGTTCACGGATTTGCGCGCGGCTCTGGATGATTTGTCCGCTCGCCTTTGAAATAGGATGTTGCATGACCGATCACGCGTTGCTTCTGGTCAACCTGGGTTCACCTGCCTCCACCTCGGTGGCGGATGTGCGCAGCTACCTCAATCAATTTCTGATGGACCCGTACGTGATCGACCTGCCATGGCCGGTGCGGCGCTTGCTGGTATCGCTGATCCTGATCAAGCGTCCCGAGCAATCGGCCCATGCCTATGCCTCGATCTGGTGGGGCGAGGGCTCGCCCCTGGTGGTGCTCAGCCGTCGCCTGCAACAAGCCATGACTGCCCAGTGGCAGCACGGCCCGGTCGAGCTGGCGATGCGCTATGGCGAGCCTTCGATTGAGTCAACCCTGGTGCGCATGGCCGCCGCGGGGCACAAGCGGATAACCCTGGCGCCGCTTTATCCACAGTTCGCCGACAGCACCACGACTACGGTCATCGAAGAGGCCAAGCGCGTGGTGCGTGAGAAAAACCTCGACGTACAGTTGTCGGTGCTCCAGCCGTTCTACGATCAACCCGAGTACCTCGATGCGCTGGCTGCCACGACCAAGCCCTATCTGGAGCAGGATTTCGATCACTTGCTGATGAGCTTTCACGGCTTGCCGGAACGGCATCTGAAGAAACTCAACCCCGGTCACAGCTTCGACGGTGGCGGTGATTGCTGCGCCGGAGCGCCACCGGAGGTGGTCGCCACCTGTTATCGCGGCCAATGCCTGCGTACGGCGGCAGAGGTCGCCAAGCGCATGGGGCTACCGGAGGGCAAGTGGTCGGTGTCGTTCCAGTCGCGCCTGGGGCGTGCCAAATGGATCGAACCCTACACTGAGGCGCGCCTCGATGAGTTGGCTAAAAGCGGCGTGAAAAAGATTCTGGTGATGTGCCCGGCGTTCGTTGCCGATTGCATCGAGACCCTGGAAGAGATCGGTGATCGCGGCAAGGAGCAATTCCGCGAGGCGGGGGGAGAGGAGTTGGTGCTGGTGCCGTGCCTCAACGACGACCCGCAATGGGCGCGGGCGTTGAGTGCGTTGTGCGAGCGCGCGCCGTTGGTCCTTTAAAAGCTTCGTCGGAACGCCGCCCGGAGCAAGCCCGCTCCCACATTTGATCGGTGCTGGACACAATATATGTGTACACCGAAATCCAATGTGGGAGCGGGCTTGCTCGCGAAGAGGCTCTTACAGTCAGCGAAAAATCCGAACCTGCTTAGATCAGCGGCTCATTCGCCTTTTTGTGCTTCCAGCTGTCATTGCCCGGCAGGATCAGGTTCAAGCCAATCGCCACCACCGCGCATAGTGCGATGCCTTTGAGGCCGAAGTCGTCCGGCCCCGTGCCGGTGCCGATCAGTACACCGCCGATCCCGAACACCAGGGTCACCGACACAATCACCAGATTGCGCGCCTCGCCCAGATCGATCTTGTGGCGGATCAGTGTGTTCATCCCCACCGCCGCGATCGAACCGAACAGCAGGCACAGAATCCCGCCCATCACCGGCACCGGAATGCTTTGCAGCAGCGCACCGAACTTGCCGATGAACGCCAGGCTGATGGCGAAGATCGCCGCCCAGGTCATGATTTTCGGATTGTAGTTTTTGGTCAGCATGACCGCACCGGTCACTTCGGCGTAGGTGGTGTTGGGCGGGCCGCCAAACAGACCGGCCGCCGTGGTGGCAATGCCGTCGCCGAGCAGGGTGCGGTGCAGGCCGGGCTTCTTCAGGTAATCGCGACCGGTCACGCTACCCACGGCAATCACGCCGCCGATGTGTTCGATGGCCGGGGCCAAAGCCACCGGAACGATGAACAGGATCGCCTGCCAGTTGAATTCCGGCGCGGTGAAGTGCGGGATGGCGAACCAGGGTGCCGCAGCGATCTTCGCGGTATCGACCACGCCGAAGTAGAACGACATGCCGAAGCCCACCAGCACGCCGGAGATGATCGGCACCAGGCGAAAGATGCCCTTGCCGAAAACCGCAACGATCAGCGTGGTCAGCAGTGCAGGCATCGAGATCATCATCGCCGTCTGGTAATGAATCAATTCACTGCCGTCACCGGCCTTGCCCATGGCCATGTTGGCGGCAATCGGTGCCATCGCCAGGCCAATCGAAATGATCACCGGCCCGATCACCACCGGCGGCAGCAGGCGGTCGATGAAACCGGTGCCTTTGATCTTCACCGCGAGACCGAGGAAGGTATAGACGAAACCCGCCGCCATCACGCCGCCCATGGTCGCGGCCAGGCCGAACTGGCCCTTGGCGAGAATGATCGGGGTGATGAAGGCAAAGCTCGATGCCAGGAACACCGGCACCTGGCGCCCGGTGACGATCTGGAACAGGATCGTCCCCAGGCCGGCCGTAAACAGCGCCACATTCGGGTCGAGACCGGTGATCAGCGGCATCAACACCAGGGCGCCGAAGGCCACGAACAGCATCTGTGCACCCGACAGCACCGTGCGCCAGAGCGGATCGTTGAACTCTTGCTGCATGGTCACGCGTCCTTCTGCTTGGTGCCGAAGATCTTGTCACCGGCATCGCCCAGCCCTGGGATGATGTAACCGTGTTCGTTCAGTTTTTGATCAATGGACGCGGTATAGATGATCACGTCCGGGTGAGCCTTCTCGACCACGGCGATGCCTTCTGGCGCAGCGACCAGCACCATGGCACGGATGTCCTTGCAGCCGGCTTTTTTCAGCAGGTCGATGGTTGCAACCATCGAGCCGCCGGTGGCGAGCATCGGGTCGATGATCATGGCCAGGCGTTCGTCGATTTCCGGCACCAGCTTCTCGAGGTAGGTGTGGGCCTCGAGGGTTTCCTCGTTGCGGGCCACACCCACGGCGCTGACTTTGGCGCCCGGGATCAGGCTGAGCACGCCTTCGAGCATGCCGATGCCGGCACGCAGGATCGGCACCACGGTAATTTTCTTGCCGGCGATTTTCTCGACCGACACAGTGCCGCACCAGCCATCGATATCGTAGGATTCCAGCGGCAGGTCTTTGGTGGCTTCATAGGTCAACAGGGCACCGACTTCCTGAGCGAGCTCACGGAAATTCTTGGTGCTGATGTCTGCGCGGCGCATTAGGCCAAGTTTATGACGGATCAGCGGGTGGCGGATCTCATGGATGGGCATGGGGAAAGGCTCCGGCGGCGGGCAAAAAAACCGGCCTAGATTAATCTATCCGAGGGTGTTGTCCTATAGACATACAGTACGTTAGTCCACAAACGCTTGATCTGGCCTCGCTTGATGCGTACCTTTGCCCGCTTTTCCTGAATCCGCCATCCCCTGGAGAGCACCATGTCCGCTGATCTCGAGCATATCCGTCAAATCATGCGAGAGGCTGACTGCCTGTACACCGAAGCTGAAGTCGAGGCGGCCATCGCCCGCGTCGGTGCACAAATCAACGATCAACTGGCGGATTCCAATCCGGTGGTGTTCTGCGTGATGAACGGCGGGCTGATTTTCTCCGGCAAGCTGCTGACCTATCTGCACTTCCCGCTGGAAGCGTCCTACCTGCACGCTACCCGCTATCGCAACGAAACCAGCGGTGGCGACCTGTTCTGGAAGGCCAAGCCGGAAGTGTCCTTCATCGACCGTGATGTGTTGATCATCGATGACATCCTCGACGAGGGTCACACCCTGGGTGCGATCATCGACTTCTGTAAGCACGCTGGCGCACGTAAAGTGCACACCGCTGTGCTGATCGATAAAGACCACGACCGCAAGGCCCGTCCGGACCTCAAGGCCGATTTCGTCGGTCTGCCGTGCGTCGACCGCTACATCTTCGGTTACGGTATGGACTACAAAGGCTACTGGCGTAACGCCAACGGGATTTTCGCCGTTAAAGGAATGTAAGACATGGATACGCCGCGTTTTCTGGATCAGACCTTGTTTGCCGAGCTGGCCGGGAAAGCCGCGGCCAATCCTCGCGGGCGCCAGCATCACAATTTTCATCAGATGGAAGACGCTTGCCATCGCATGGCGGTGGGGCTGCAGCCGTCCACCTATATCCCGCCTCACCGGCACTTGGGTGACAACAAGGCCGAAACCCTGTTGGTCCTCAAGGGACGGCTGGGCGTGCTGATCTTTGACGAGACCGGCATGGTGCTGAGCAAGACCGTGCTCGAGGCCGGTGGCGACTGTGTTGGCGTGGACCTGCCAACCGGTGTGTTCCACGGTCTGGTGGTGCTGGAGGCCGACAGCCTGATGTTCGAATGCAAGGCCGGTCCTTACCGTCCGGTCGGTGAAGGCGAGCTGGCGCACTGGGCGCCGCGCGAAGGCGAGCCCGGTGTTGCCGAGTATCAGGCCTGGATGCACGCGCAGTTCGATTGATTTTCTTCCTGTGGGAGCGGGCTTGCTCGCGAAGAGGGAGTGTCAGTCAACATCAAGCCGACTGACACACCGCTTTCGCGAGCAAGCCCGCTCCCACAGGGTGTCGTGTTCACAGCCTCACGTCCGCTCGCCCATGCTAGAGTGCTCGGCCCCGATTCCGGAGCCTGCCATGTACCCTTTTATCCGCAGCTGCGCCGCCCTGTTGCTGACCCTCAGCCTGCCTCTGGCCGCCGCCCCGGCGCTCATGCACAGTCAATTTCTGCCGCCGGACGATCTCACTCTGCGCGCTGCTGATCCCGAGCAGCAGCAACTGATGCAGGTCACCGATTATTCGGTGGTGGTCGGTGCTCAGCGTCAATCCAGTCAACAGCCGATTCCGGTCACTTCGCCGTTGCTGATTCGTCTCAAGGGCAAATCCCTGAACAAGGGCGCTACCATCAGTCAGGTGCTGGTCAATTTCGATGGTGAAAGCAAAAGCCTGAAGAAGCCGGTTTACGACGAGCCGAGCAAGACTCTGACCCTCTATTATCCGCTGGCGCAATACCGGGTGGTGATCGACTTGCTGCGCAACGATACGGTGTATTGCCAGTTTCTCAGCTACGCCAATGGCCATGTATGGGCCGATCTGCATACCGGCAGCACTCGTGCGCGTTGAGCCCTGTGCCTGCGCGGGGGTAAACTGCCCGCCCCGTGAAATGTCTGCGAGCTGGAGTCGGCAATGCGTAAAGATAAAAAACAAGTGATTGGTGACGAGATCGGCGATGAGCAGATCAAGTTGTTCCTCGATTTCGAGCCGGTCGACGCGACTTCTCCGTCCCTGCACAAACTGGTCAAGGCCTACCGTGGCCTGCGTATCGACGATTTCGAGCGTTTCTTGACGTTCTTCGTCGAAGCGGGTTACGACGTGAATGGAAAGGATGAGCACGGCAATGACTTTGTTGCCCTGATCAAGGATCAGCGCAATGCGCCGGATTACATCGAGTTGATCGAGAAGGTTCGCGGTTAAGATCAGGAAATCGCAGCCTTCGGTAGCTCCACAAGGAGCGATCTTTCAAAGGCATAAAAAAACGCCCCGCTCTCAATGAGAACGGGGCGTTTTTCATGGGGCCGAATCAAGCGTAGCTTTCGGTCTCGCTGCTGGCTTCAACCAGTTCCAGGGCAACGTTGTTCTGCGTGCTGATCTTGCGATACAGCGCAGCGTCGGTTTCCAGAACTTTCTCCCGGGCCGGGAAGATTTCTGCCAGTTTGCCAGCCCATTCGCCCTTGGCTTTGCTCGGGAAGCATTTCTCGATCAGCTCGAGCATGATCGAAACAGTCACCGATGCACCAGGCGAAGCACCGAGCAATGCAGCCAGGGAACCGTCCTTGGCCGCGACCAGTTCGGTACCGAATTGCAGGATGCCGCCTTTTTTCGGGTCTTTCTTGATGATCTGCACCCGTTGTCCGGCCACTTCCAGGCGCCAGTCTTCGGCTTTCGCCTCCGGGTAGAAGCGACGCAGGGACTCCAGGCGCTGCTCCATAGACTGCATCACTTCGCTGACCAGGTACTTGGTCAGGTCCATGTTGTTTTTCGCCACGGCCAGCATCGGGCCGATGTTGCCGGCGCGAACCGACATCGGCAGGTCCATGAAGGAACCGTGCTTGAGGAACTTGGTGGTGAAGCCGGCGTACGGTCCGAACAGCAGGGACTTCTTGCCATCGACCACGCGGGTGTCCAGGTGCGGCACGGACATTGGCGGTGAACCTACGGCAGCCTGGCTGTAGACCTTGGCCTGGTGGTGCTTGACCACTTCCGGGTTGTCGCAGCGCAGCCACTGGCCGCTGATCGGGAAGCCGCCGAAGCCTTTGCTCTCTTCGATGCCCGAGGCTTGCAGCAGTGGCAGTGCCGCGCCGCCAGCGCCGAGGAAGACGAATTTGGCGTCGACTTCACGGGTATTGCCGCTGTTGACGTCCTTGATGCTGACGGTCCAGCCGCCGTTGCTGCGCTTGAGGCCGGTCACGCGCTTGCAGTACTTGACCTGGGCATCGGGTGCGCTGGTCAGGTGCTTGAGCAACTGGTTGGTCAGAGCGCCGAAGTTAACGTCGGTGCCATTGATCACGCGGGTGGCGGCAAGGGTTTCGCCGGGGTCGCGCCCAGGCATCATCAATGGCATCCACTCTGCCATTGTCGCCTTGTCTTCGGTGTACTCCATGTCGGCGAAAGCGTGGTGCTTGCTCAGCACCTTGAAACGTTCCTTGAGGAAGGACACGCCGCTTTCACCCTGCACGAAACTCAGGTGTGGCACCGGGCTGATAAACGATTTGCACGAGCCGAACGTGCCTTTTCTGGTCAGGTACGACCAGAATTGCTTCGACACCTCGAACTGGGTGTTGATGTGCACGGCTTTCTTGATGTCGACGGCGCCATCGGCTGCCTGCGGCGTGTAGTTGAGCTCACACAGCCCGGCGTGACCGGTACCGGCGTTGTTCCAGGGGTTGGAACTCTCCGCGGCACCGGAGTCCATCAGCTCGACGACTTCCAGCTTGATCGCGGGGTTGAGCTCTTTGAGCAGCACTGCAAGGGTGGCACTCATGATGCCGGCCCCAACCAGTACTACGTCGACTGCTTCGTTATGCGCCATTTAACGCGTCTCCAAAATCTGCAGCACCAAATTGTCGGCATGGCTGCCAGGCGTTCCAGGGCGTGTCAATGTGGCCCCAGGGTATTCATGGCAGTATCGCCATGTCCGAATCTTCGCAATTTATCGCAACTTCGACGGACGCTACCTGCCGGGTCTAATAAGAGTCATATGAACTCATTTCAACGTGCGACTGGCAATTCGACTTATGGTCGATACATCCGTTTGTGCAACCAAATCCGTAGCGGACAGGCTTCAGGCTCCGGTGTTCGAGGAATACTCGGTCCTGTGTCGTTGGGCTGTTGTAGACGCTAATGGTGCATGTTCAGACGCAAAACTATTCATTTGCTCGCCACACTCTTGTGAAGTTGTGAAAACCCGTTTTTTTCACGCTCTTTTGAAGACGTGAACCTCAAAAAGGGCTGTCCCAGCCTGGCACCGTGCCCGGATGGATTGCCGCCATGGGATACAGGGCAGGCAAAACGGGCAAACAGCTCAGTGACCGAGCGTAATGACAGCTCTGCAGATTCGCGAAAAGTGGAGGTTTTGCTCAACAAAACAGCAAGCGCGCCAGCTTCACTCGATCTGTGTGGGCGGCTCTCTGTGGGCGGTGCGGGGTGTCAACACAAGCGCATTGACGATGCTGCGAGGCCCGATCAGGAGACGTCCTTATAATCGGGGGGAGATTGTATCTAAGAAACGCAGGGAAATGGTCGTGTTTAATGACTTTTATTAGGTGTTTGGTCAGGTTGTCAGCAGTTGCTGTGCACGCGAGCGTGGCTGGTACGGTTGCGAAACGACGCGGGCGCCGGCCGGCAGCGGCTGATTCAGCCAATTCAGGCGGATTTCCTCGATTTCAACCCAGCCATCTCCCATGGGCTGCAAGCTGCACTGCTTGAAGGCCTGGCAGTGGCCGTTGCGGTCGAGCAGGGCGAAGCAACGGTGCAACGGGCGGGGCGCGAACAGAGAGATCAGATGGCGCATGGTGAAGTACCGTGTGGGTGATTGCCAGGAAGATTGCCTGTAGGCCATTACGTGCAAGTGTAGGAGGGGTGACATCTGTGTGACATGAACTGCAATCCCCAGGGGTTGTCAGAGATTTCATCAAACACTGTGAGGTGCTGGTTCCCCGCAGTGGCGCACCGCTATACTGCCGGCCTGTTTGTGCCTGATTCTGGAGAGAAGAGCATGTTGCAACGCCTGTTGTTCGGTTTGATCACTGTGACCAGTTTGACCCTGGTTGGCTGCGCCCACAGCCCGCAACAACTGAGCCCGGAACCCAAGCTGACCGCCCAGTTGGCCCCGGTCGGCCATGGCCAACCCGTCGTGGTGCGTGTCGTGGACGGTCGCCCGTCGCCGACGCTGGGCACCCGTGGTGGCCTGTACCCGGAGACCAGCGCGATCACCGTGCAGGGCGCGCAGATCCTGCCGAAGCTGCAGGCCCAGGCTGAAGCCGCCGTGCGTCTGTTGGGCTTTACCCCGACGAACAACGCCATGAATGCGCCGCAACTGACCGTGACCCTGGCGGAATTGAAGTACCAGTCGCCCAAGGAAGGCATGTACGTGACCGAAGCCACCATCGGCGCGACGTTCCGCTCGGATGTGCAGAACGCCAACCGTCGCTACAGCGGTCGTTATGGTTCCTCCCTGGACCAGCGCTTCGGCATGGCGCCGAACCAGGAAACCAACACCAAGCTGGTCAGCGATGTGCTGAGCGACGCGTTGACCCGCCTGTTCAAGGACCCGACCGTAGGCCAGATTCTCGGCGAGTAATGCGAGCCCCTGTAGGAGCGAGCCTGCTCGCGATGGTCGTTAACGATTACGCGGGGAATCTGATACCCCGCGGCGTCCTCAAGTCCATCGCGAGCAAGCTCGCTCCTACAGGGGGCAAGGAAATCAGGCAGCCTGCGAGTAGAAATCCAGCACACTCACACCCGTCAGCAAGTCCGTTTCCGGCAAATCCGCATGTTGATGCCCGCCCAGGGCGCAATACACCAGCCAGTGGCGATCCTGAACGTTGAAGGCGAGGCTGCCGACGAGGGCTTGTTGTTCTTCGCTGGGGATGATGAGGTAGAGACGATCCTGGTTTTCGGCGTGGAGCATGACGTGATCCGTGTCGGTTTAGAGACGCGCATGTTCGCTGATACAGATGACGAAGCCGTGACTCAGGACAGCCATTGATCAAAAGCTTCGTTATTTGTCGGAAACCGAGGGCAGGGGCGCAGGCTTTCGGTAGAATCCGCGCCGCGGTCGCCCGTCCGGCAACTGCTACCTGTTTGACTTGAGGTTTGTGATGTCGCTGCACTTGATGACACTGTTTACCGCCCATCCCGCCAAACTGATCAATCTGCTGGCCTTGCTCTTTGCCTTCCCGGGCGGCTGGTTGCTGCACGCCACCCGTCGCCGCGAACTGCGTGCGATGGCCAGTTTGCAGGCGCAGCGCCAGAGCAGCCCGAACGTAGAGCCCACGCTGGATTGGGCGACCTTGCGCATGAACCGCTTTTTCTACATCTTCGGTTTTGCCTGCATGGGGATGGCGCTGCTGGTGTCCTGGATCAGCACTCAGGTCTGAACCTTTTCAAGCAAAAGATCGCAGCCTTCGGCAGCTCCTACAGGGGCACATCAATCCCGTGCAGGAGCTGCCGAAGGCTGCGATCTTTTGATCTTGACCGCTTACAGCGGCAACCCTGCCTTCACCCGGTACTGATTACGCACCGGCGTTGCATATTGCAGCACCAGGTAAGGACGATGCTCTTGCGGGCAAGCGTCCAGGCGGCGTTGCCATTCTTCCTGGGCCTTGGCCAGTTCTTGGGCCGGGAACACCTCGGCGGCCTTCGGCACCTGCAACTGCGGATCAGCGTCTTTCCACTGCGCGTAAGCCAGGTAGTGCACCGGGAACAAGCGATAGCCGCTGAGGATTTGCTTGTCCATCTCGACCGCCAATTGCTTGGTGTCTTCGAACAGTTCGGTGATCGGCGCGGCAAAGTTCACATGCACCCGGCCCTTGTAGCCGGTGATGCCCTTGGCGATGCTCACGTCATCCTCGCCCGGCACCTTGGTGTAGCCGCCGGTGGTGGCGCGGATGTAAAGCTCGCGGGCCTTGGCCTGATCGCAGGGGTCGTACTCGTAGCTGATCGACACCGGGGTCAGGTTCAGCGACTGAATGACTTCGCCGAACGGCTCGTCCTTGCGGCTCATGTGGAACATCTTGAGGATCGCCGATTCGGTACGGTCGTCACCGTCCTTGGCGCGGCCCTCGGCCTGGGCGATCCAGATCGAGGCGCAATCGTTGCGGATCGAATGGTTGATATACGCCGACAGCAATTGATAGGCCGCCATTTTCTCCCGGCGACCGCTGATTGAGCGGTGCACGATGAAGCTCTTGTTCAGGCGCATCAGGTCGCTGACGAAAGGCTTTTGCAGCAGGTTGTCGCCAATGGCAATGCGCGGGGTCGGCAGGCCGGCGTGGTACACGGCGTAGTTGACGAAGGCCGGGTCCATCACGATATCGCGGTGGTTGGCGATAAACAGGTAGGCACTGCCGGACTTGAATTGCTCCACCCCGGTATAAGTGACACCGTCGGTGGCGCGCTCGATGGTGTGGTCGACGTAAACCTCGACTTTGTCCTGTAACGTGGCCACACAGGTCACGCCGGCAAACTCACGGCGCAGCCGATGGGCTATAAGAGGTTTGAGCGCCCAGCCTAAAGCGCCGGCAAAACGCGGGAAGCGGAAGTGGGTGAGGATATCTAGAAACGCCTTGTCGCCGAGCAGCCGGTCCAGCACCGCTGGGACTTCGCTGTCGTCGTAAGGTCGGATGGCATCGAATTCGCCCATCATGCTCTCTTGTTAGAAACGGCTAGGGTAAGTAAAGGTTTTGTTCGAAAACCGGCGGGGCACGGTCTGAAAAAGTAGCCAGACAAAATAGCCCTGCAAATAGACCGGCGATTATACGCACAAGTCACCTGGGAGACCGCGATGCTGGAAAACGCAGTGTATGAATGTCCGTATTGTGGTGAGGAGGTAGAGACTACTCTGGATTTGTCCGGTGGCGATCAGACCTACATCGAGGACTGTCAGGTGTGCTGCCGGCCGATAACCTTCGTGTTGCAGGTTCATGAAGAGGAATGGCATCTCGAAGTGTTCAGTGAAAATGAATGAGGAACGTGTATGCAGCGCATCTACGATCCGGAAAACCTGATGGAAGGCGAGCTGCTGCAAGGCATGCTCGCCAGCGAGGGTATCGAGGCGCATCTGGTGGGCCGTGATTTGCTCGGCGGCTCCGGGGAGTTGCCGATCTATGGCCTGCTCGGGCTGTCGGTCGAGAACGACCAGGCCGAATACGCCCGTGAGCTGATCACCGCGTACAATGCAGCGCTGCCGCTGTCCGGCGATGAACCGGACAGTTTTCCCGGCACGCTGGTCTGTTAGGCTGGCGTTCGTTTGATCAAGAGCTGTGTTGCCCCATGTGTGGACGTTATGCCCTGTTTCGCTGGAACCCTGCCTTCGCGGCGCTGCCTGGTTTTCCCGCCGACCAGAAGGCGCAGTGGAACATTTCCCCGAATGATTCGGTGTTGATGCTGCGGGCCGGGCCTGACGGTCAGCGCTCGCTTGCCCGCGCCCGCTGGGGCCTGACGCCCCCCTGGCTGACCGATCTGTCCCGCACCCCGGCCCACGCCCGCGCCGAAACCGTTGCCGAGCAGCCGATGTTTCGCCAGGCCTTGCGCGAACGCCGCTGCCTGTTGCCGGCCAATGGTTTCTACGAATGGCGCGGCACGACGCGCAAGCGCCCGTACTGGCTGACACCGGGGGAGGGCTCGTCATTGTTTTTTGCGGCGATCTGGGAGGCCTATCCGGTACAGGAGCAGGTGTGGCTGAGTACCGCCGTGATTACCCAGCCAGCGGCGAGCCAGCGGCGGCCGTTGATTCTTGATGAGGCGGGGCAGGCCGCGTGGCTCGATCCCGAGACACCGTTGCATACTTTGCAAGCCTTGCTGGCCAGTGAGCCTGCCGCGTTGCGCGAACGGGTGCTGGCCAACATGGTGAATGATCCGAAGCTCAATGGGCCAGAGTGTTTGACGCCGGGTTGAGTTTTTTTGGTGGCAGTGCTGGCCCCTTCGCGAGCAAGCCCGCTCCCACTCTGGATCTGTGGCGTACACAAATCCCCTGTGGGAGCGGGCTTGCTCGCGAAGAGGGCCTGAAGGTCAAACCCTGAACTGATTGATCAGCCGCCGCTGTTGCTCGGCCAGCTTGGTCAAATCCGCACTGGCCGCACTCGACTCATCCGCACCGCCGACCATTTCCCCCGGCACCGCTGTAGAGTTTCTGGTTGGCGCCCAGGAGCATTTCCTGAATGAAGTTCACCGACAGGTCGGCGCCGACGATACCCTGGAAGGCACCGTTGAGCATGATTGGTTCAATGAAGGAGGCGAGCATGACGATTTTGTCGCCCGCCTTATAAGGCGCAGGATCAATCACGCAGGATTTTCCGGTTTCCTTTGAGCACAGGTAGTACTCGCTGGCGCGCACGCCGGTGGACAGGGTTTTCTGGTCGTCGACGTCCACCAGTTTGTCCAGGCCCAGGGTGCCGTCGTCGTTGCGGAACCACCAGGGCAGGAAGCGCCCGTTGCTGGCGTCGATCCCGACCACCTGGGTGCCGACGTAGGCCGCATCTTTGTGGTCCAGTGCGTCTTTTTCCCAACCGATGTAGGTGCCGAGGATCTTCGGGTTCTTGACCACGTTTTCCTTGATCAGGCCGATCAGTTGCTCACGGCTCAGGGCAGGTTGGCCAACGGCGCCCGGCGGGCTCCGCACGCGAAAGGACGTCTGGGGAGGTGTATCGGCAGGGTGTCGGGCGGGCATGAGCGCGAGCCGTTGAAATGGCTGTTTTTGCGTGGCGGATGTCGCAAATGAATCAATGCGCGGCGTGACGGGCTGCGGCTTGCCCCGAAGTGTGAATTTTTTTCTGCATTGATGAGAGCTTTGTCTGAATCGCGCGTCTTATGTCTATTGTCTCTGGCGTCGATACCATTCCACGCCTAGGATACCCGGCATGTTTTCAGGGAGTTTTTCGATGAACAAGACATTGGCTATATATGCGCTGAGCGCAGGCCTGCTGCTCGCTGGCTGCCAGTCGGTCAATACCACCAGTGGTGGCGCTGTGGGCGTTGAGCGCAAGCAGTACATGTTCAGCATGTTGTCCTCGCAAGAGGTCGACCAGATGTACGCCCAGTCCTATACAAAGACTGTGAGTGAGGCGAGCAGCAAAGGCGTGCTGGACAAGACCAGCAGCGATGCCAAGCGTGTTCGGACGATTGCCGACCGGCTGATTGCCCAGGCGCCGAACTTTCGTCCGGACGCGGCCCAATGGAAGTGGGAAGTGAACCTGATCAAGAGCGACGAGCTCAATGCCAACTGTGGTCCTGGCGGCAAGATCTTTGTCTACACCGGGCTGATCGACAGTCTTCAACTCACTGACGATGAACTCGCCGCGGTCATGGGCCATGAAATCGCCCACGCCCTGCGCGAGCACGGTCGTGAGGCGATGTCCAAGGCATACGGTATCGAAATGGCCAAGCAGGGCGCCGGTGCGTTGCTCGGGTTGGGCCAGGACAGCCTGGCCTTGGCGGACGCTGTAGCCAACTATGGCATGACCTTGCCCAACAGCCGTGCCAATGAAAACGAGGCGGACCTGATCGGCCTGGAACTGGCCGCCCGCGCCGGCTACAACCCGAACGCCGCGATCACCCTGTGGAACAAGATGAGCAAGGCCAGCGAAGGTGCTCCGCCGGAGTTCCTCAGCACGCACCCGTCTTCGAGCAGTCGGACGGCGGCGTTGCAGGCGGCGATTCCCAAGGTTATGCCACTTTACGAGCAGGCCAAGAAGTCCTGATAGTCATGCGGTGAGGCTGCTGGCCTCTTCGTCGGAACGCCGCCCGGAGCAAGCCCGCTCCCACAGGTTCAGCGCAATCCTTGTGGGAGCGGGCTTGCTCGCGAAGAACGATAACGCGGTCTAACGACCTATTGGGTCAAACCCACCCACTGCTCTGCATCGCCTTGTACACCGCGACAATCGCAAGGATGAAGAACGCCGACGCCGCCAGTCGACGGATCAGGGTCAATGGCAGCTTGTCTGCGGCAAAGTTACCCGCCAGAACCACCGGTACGTTGGCAATCAGCATGCCGGCGGTGGTGCCGATGATCACCAGCCACAACTCCGGATACTGCGCAGCCAGCATCACGGTCGCGATCTGGGTCTTGTCGCCGATTTCCGCCAGGAAGAACGCGATCAGCGTGGTCAGGAACGGCCCGAACTTGCGGGCGGTGCTGGCCTCGTCGTCATCCATCTTGTCCGGCACCAGGGTCCACAGGGCGGTCGCGGCGAAGCTCGCGGCGAGGATCCAGTGCAGCATCGTATCCGAGAAGAAACTGCCGACCCAGGCACCGACTGCACCGGCGGCCGCGTGGTTGGCCAGGGTCGCGGCAACGATACCGGCGATGATCGGCCAAGGCTTGCGGAAGCGAGCGGCGAGAATGAGTGCGAGCAGTTGCGTCTTGTCGCCGATTTCGGCCAAGGCAACGATTGCGGTGGGTACGAGTAGTGAATCCAGCATCAGGGGTTTTCCTAAGGGGCGGGTCGACACGGCTATGACACGTACAGCCTTCCCGCCCCGGGTAAGGTGTGCGTGTCATAGGTCTTGTCAAACCCTGCGATCCATCTGATGTGGATGCTTGGGTCGCATGCGCCATGGTCTGAGGACCAAGTATGTTGACGCATGCCGGACGAGCGTGGCGCTCGTGGGAGACTACTCCCCTAGGACGGAGCGGATTCTGCCTTTGCAAAACCCATTCGGCAAGCCTTCTTTTTCAAAAAAAGTTTCAGCCGCGCTTTGCCCGGTAGATTCTGAAACCCTGTCCTTCGGCCTTGATCGCGCACACGCCAAGGTGCTCTTCGATCAATGGTTGATACTTCAGGAAGCTGTTCGCTACCAAGCGAAGTTCGCCGCCGTTTTTCAGGTGTTTGGCTGCTTTTCGCAGCAAGTTCTCCGTTGCGAAATAGTCGGTGTGCACGCCGACATGGAACGGTGGATTGCTCAGGATCGCACTCAAACCCATCGGCGCTGCGTCGATTCCGTCACCGGTAATCACCTCGGCTTCCAGACCATTGGCCGCCAGGGTCAGGCGACTGCTGGCAGCGGCAAAGGCATCCACATCCAGCATCGTGACCTGATTGTGCGGGTAACGACGTTTCACCGCAGCGCCCAGAACCCCGGCGCCGCAACCGAAATCGAGCAAATGACCGCCAGGCAGTTTGTCCAGGTGTTCCAGCAGCAGCGCGCTGCCGCGATCGAGGCGACCATGACTGAACACCCCCGGCAGGCTGATGACCTTCAACGGGCCTTCGGCCAGCGGCAGTTCGTAGGTCTGTGCCAGGCTTTCCAGCGGCTTGGCTTCAGGCGCGTTGGCCACGGTCACCTGCCAGAGCTGGCAGTGGCGCGCGCTGTCGAGTTTGCGTGGCTTGCCGAACGGGTTGAGTTGTTTGGCGGCACCTTCGATGCCGCTTTTTTTCTCGCCGACCAGGTACAGCTCGCGGCCGGCCAGCCGCGAGGCGAGGGCGTTGAGGATGTAGTCGGTCAGGTCCTTGGCCTTGGGCAGAAAGACCACGGCGCTATCGAATCCGCGCTCCGGTGCGTTCACGCCAAAGTGGCTGCGCCCGTCGAAGCGGGCGTCCAGCGCGGCCTGATCGCCGGCGTGCCAGCACCAGCCATGGGCATCGGGCAGGCGGCCCAGCAGGTCGTCGGCGGGTAAACCGGCCAACAGCACCGAACCCTGGAATAACTCGGCCTGACGAAGCAGTACTTCACTGCGCGGATCCATAACTGCTCCCGTGAAAAAAAGTGCCGCAGTTTATCAACTGACGACCCGCAGCGCCTTACCGCTGAAGTATCCCAGTGCGTTTTCGGTCACTTGGCCGACGATCCGCTGGCGCGCTTCACGGCTGCCCCAGGCGTTGTGCGGGGTGACGATCAGGCGCGGGATGTCGTGGGCCAGCAGTGGATTGCCGTTGACGGGAGGCTCGACGCTCAGCACGTCAGTGGCGGCGCCGCCCAGATGGCCGTTGCGCAAGGCATCGGCCAGCGCCTGTTCGTCGATCAGGCCGCCGCGGGCGGTGTTGACCAGGAACGCTTCGGGTTTCATCGAGGCCAGTTCGCGGGCACCGATGAAGTGACGGGTGTGTTCGTTGAGCGGGCAGTGCAGGGTCAGGGCATCGACTTGCGGTAGCAGTTCAGTCAGTGGCAGACGGTCCGGCCGGGCAGGGCGCCCGGGAATCTGCCCCAGCAGCACGCGCATGCCGAAGGCTTCAGCCAGCCGTGCGACCGCGCCGCCCAGTTCGCCGTGACCCAGCAGGCCAAGGGTTTTGCCTTCGAGTTCGACAATCGGGTAGTCCAGCAAGCAGAACTGTTTGGCCTGTTGCCAGCGGCCTGCGCCGACGGCTTTTTGATAATCGGCCAGGCGCGTGGCCAGGTTGAGCAGCAGCATGATCGTGTGCTGCGCCACCGACGGCGTGCCATAGCCCTGGCAGTTACACACGGTTATCCCGTGGGCGCGGGCGGCAGCGAGGTCGACGTTGTTGGTGCCGGTGGCGGTGATCAGGATCAGCTTGAGGTCAGGGCTGGCGGCCATGGCGGCGGCGTCGATCAGGATCTTGTTACTGATGGCGACCGTGGCGCCCTTGAGGTGTTCGATGACTTGATCGGGCAAGGTCTGGGCGAACAGCTGCAATTCGCTGAAACAACTGCGCAGGGGGTTGAGGTCAAGGTCGCCGAGGTCCAGGGACGGGTGGTCGAGGAAAACGGCGCGGCGAGTATTCGTCATCAACTGTACCTTTTGTGCATTGAACTGAAGGCGTAATCTGCCGAGCCTACCAGATGAAATAAATAGTTACGCTTGGCCTGAAGGAGCCCCACATGTACTGGACAGAGTTCTTGACCGTTGCCCTGATTCACTTGCTGGCCGTGGCCAGCCCCGGCCCGGACTTTGCCGTGGTGGTACGTGAAAGTGTTACCCACGGCCGCCGCGCGGGCACCTGGACCGCACTGGGTGTGGGCACGGCGATTTTCCTGCACGTGGGTTACTCGCTCTTGGGTATCGGCCTGATCGTGTCCCAGTCGATCGTGCTGTTCAACGCCTTGAAATGGGCCGCCGCCGCTTACCTGCTGTACATCGGTTACAAGGCACTGCGCGCGCAACCGGCCAAGCCTGTGGCGGACGATCTGCACAAGGAAGCCGGCGAGCGCACGGCCCGTGGTGCCTTTGCCTCGGGTTTCGTCACCAACGGTCTCAACCCGAAAGCCACGCTGTTCTTCCTCTCGCTGTTCACTGTGGTGATCAACCCGCACACACCACTGGCCGTGCAGGCCGGTTACGGGGTTTACCTGGCAGTCGCGACAGCGACCTGGTTTTGCCTGGTGGCGATGTTGTTCAGCCAGCAGCGCGTACGCGCCGGTTTTGCGCGCATGGGGCACTGGTTCGACCGGACCATGGGCGCGGTGCTGATTGCGATTGGCGTGAAGCTCGCTTTTACCGAGATGCATTGATCAAAGGTGATTCCCTGTAGGGGCTGTTGCGGTGCGTAATAAATGGCAAATACTGGCGTAATGCCAGTATTTGCAGGGCTCTACAAATCATTCCTTTGGCTGATTTGGCTGACGATCAGGGGCACTAAAGTGCGTACTTTCAGTCACGTCCGTGCAGTCAGAAAAAGGGATTCTTATGTTGCAGACTCGCGTTATCCCCCCGGCCGAAGGCGCTTACCAATACCCGCTGCTGATCAAGCGGCTGCTGATGTCCGGTGCCCGTTATGAGAAAACCCGCGAGATCATCTACCGCGACAAGTTGCGCTACAGCTACCCGACCCTGATCGAACGGGTGGCCCGCCTGGCCAACGTGCTGACAGCGGCCGGGGTCAAGCCCGGGGATGCCGTGGGTGTGATGGACTGGGACAGCCATCGTTACCTGGAGTGCATGTTCGCCATCCCGATGATCGGCGCTGTTATCCACACCATCAACGTGCGCCTGTCGCCGGAACAGATCCTCTACACCATGAACCACGCCGAGGACCGCTTTGTGCTGGTCAACAGTGAGTTCGTCGGCCTCTACAAGGCCATCGAAGGGCATCTGACCACGGTCGACAAAACCCTGTTGCTGACGGATCTGCCGGAAAAAACCGCGGACCTGCCGAACCTCGTCGGCGAATACGAACAACTGCTGGCCGCGGCGAGCCCGCAGTACGATTTCCAGGATTTCGACGAAAACTCGGTCGCGACCACGTTCTACACCACCGGCACCACCGGCAATCCCAAGGGCGTGTACTTCACCCATCGGCAACTGGTGCTGCACACCATGGGCGTGTCGACCATCATGGGCGCGATCGACAGCGTGCGCCTGCTGGGTACCAGCGACGTTTACATGCCGATCACCCCGATGTTCCACGTCCACGCCTGGGGCTTGCCGTATGTGGCGACCATGCTCGGACTCAAGCAGGTGTACCCCGGCCGCTATGACCCGGAGTACCTGGTGGAGTTGTGGCGCAAGGAGAAGGTCACGTTCTCCCATTGCGTGCCGACCATCCTGCAGATGGTCCTCAATGCCAAGGCTGCGCAGAACGTCGACTTCGGCGGCTGGAAAATCGTCATCGGCGGCAGCGCCCTGAACCGTACGTTGTACGAGGCGGCCAAGGCCAAGGGCATTCAGTTGACCGCCGCCTACGGCATGTCGGAAACCGGGCCACTGGTCTCGTGCGCGCACTTGAACGATGAATTGATGGCCGGCACCGAAGACGAACGCACCACCTACCGGATCAAGGCCGGCGTGCCCGGGCCGCTGGTGGAGGCGGCGATCGTCGACACCGAGGGCAACTTCCTGCCCGCTGACGGCGAGACCCAGGGCGAACTGGTGCTGCGCGCACCCTGGCTGACCGAGGGTTATTTCAACGAGCCGCAGAAGGGCGCCGAGCTCTGGGCCGGAGGCTGGCTGCACACCGGCGACGTGGCGACCCTGGACAGCATGGGGGTGATCGACATTCGTGACCGCATCAAGGACGTGATCAAGACCGGTGGCGAGTGGATCTCCTCCCTGGACCTGGAAGACCTGATCAGTCGTCATGTGGCGGTACGTGAAGTAGCAGTGGTGGGGATCCCTGATCCGCAGTGGGGAGAGCGGCCGTTTGCCCTGCTCGTAGTCCGTGAAGGTCACGTCATCGGGGCGAGGGAACTCAAGGAACACCTCAAGCCTTTTGTGGAGCTGGGGCACCTGAGCAAGTGGGCGATTCCGAGCCAGATCGCCCTTGTTACTGAAATTCCCAAGACCAGCGTCGGCAAGCTCGACAAGAAGCGCATTCGTGTCGACATCAGCGAATGGCAGGCCACCAACAGCACCTTCCTCTCGACGCTTTGAGCACCTCCCGGTGTGCCCGAAAGGGCACGCCAGCCCCACCAAGCAAGCGCTTGGCTTGTCAAATCGAAATTTTCAGCCATCCTTGCCGTGCCGACGGGTGTCGGCCTGGCGAAAGGACTGTTCCAGAGTGGCTGGCAACTGCAAATCACACTTTAGAGGGATCAAGCGCTACTACCTGCTGGCTATAGTCCGCTCAAGGATTTTTAAGAACGGGGCAACCGCACGAACCGGGGCGATGCAACTTTGGAATGACTTTGGGATGCCATGGCTCCCGGTTATCCACAGCGTTTTTAGAAGTGCTCAATGCCATAAAAATAAAATGCACATGGAGTAGCGTCGATGACATCAGTAAACCAGTTCTGGCGCCGGGCGAAGCTGCCCCTGGCTGTCAGTCTTGCCTCTACGCTCGCCGGGCCAGCATTCGGCGTCAGTTTCAACGTCGGTGAAATCGAAGGTCAATTCGACTCATCCCTGTCGCTCGGTGCCAGTTGGTCTACCGAAAGTGCCAACAAGAACCTCATCGGTGTCAACAACGGCGGCAAGGGTCTGTCCCAGACTTCTGATGACGGTCACCTGAACTTCAAGAGCGGGGAAACCTTCTCGAAGATCTTCAAGGGCATCCATGACCTTGAACTGAAATACGGCGATACCGGTGTTTTTGTCCGTGGCAAATACTGGTACGACTTTGAACTGAAGGACGAAAGCCGTCCGTTCAAGGACATCAGCGATGACGGCCGCAAGGAAGGCGCCAAGTCCGCCGGCGGCCAGATCCTCGACGCCTTCGTCTATCACAACTACTCCATTGCCGATCAACCAGGCTCCGTACGTCTGGGCAAGCAGGTGGTGAGCTGGGGTGAAAGTACCTTCATCGGTGGCGGCATCAACTCGATCAACCCGATCGATGTGTCCGCGTTCCGTCGTCCGGGTGCCGAGATCAAGGAAGGCCTGATCCCGGTCAACATGTTCTATGTGTCCCAGAGCCTGACCGAAAACCTCTCGGCCGAAGCGTTCTATCAAATTGAATGGGACCAGACCGTCGTCGACAACTGCGGCACGTTCTTCTCCCAGCCAGACATCGTTGCCGACGGCTGCGACGACAACCTGCGTGTACTGGCCAAGCGTTCGCAGATTCCGGCCATTGCCCTGGGACCTTTGGCCGCCAACGGCGTGGACGTCAACAATGAGGGTGTTCTGGTGCGTCGTGGCCCCGATCGGGATGCCCGCGACGGCGGTCAGTGGGGCGCGTCCCTCAAGTACATGTTCGAACCGCTGGATACCGAGTTCGGCGCCTACTTCATGAACTACCACAGCCGTGCGCCGATCTTCAGCGCAACAGGCGCGCCGCAGTCGGTCTACAACACTGCAGCGGCACTCCAGGGTGGCCCGTTCGCCGCGCTGGCGCCATTGCTGGTGGCGGGTAATTCGCAGTACTTCATCGAATACCCGGAAGACATTCGCCTGTATGGCCTGAGCTTCTCCACCACCCTGCCTACCGGTACGGCGTGGAGCGGCGAGATCAGCTACCGTCCGAACGCTCCGGTGCAACTCAACTCCACCGACATCCTGTTCTCCGGTGTCCGTCCTATAGGCAACAACAACCCAAACAACCCGTTGACCAATGCATCGCTGCTTACCGGCGTGCCGGGTCAGGACCTGCACGGGTATCGTCGCAAGGAAATCACCCAGTTCCAGACCACCCTGACGCACTTCTTCGACCAGGTCATGGGCGCCAGCCGCCTGACCCTGGTGGGCGAGGTGGGCGTGACCCACGTCGGCGGCCTGGAAAGCACTTCCGACGTTCGTTATGGCCGCGATCCGGTCTACGGCCCGGGTGAGTTGCCACCTTCTGGCGCGCTCGATACCTGCGTGGCGCTCAACACCAGCACCATCAACGGTGCCGGCCCGGGTACGCCGACCAACAATCGCAGCCGCAACTGCAACGACGAAGGCTTCACCACCGCGACTTCGTGGGGCTACCGCGGTCGTGCCATCTGGGAATACAACGACGTGTTTGCCGGTGTGAACCTCAAGCCGAACGTGGCCTGGTCCCATGACGTGGAAGGTTACTCCCCTGGCCCTGGCGGCAACTTCGAGGAAGGCCGCAAGGCGGTCAGCCTCGGTGTCGATGCCGAGTACCAGAACACCTACACCGCGAGCCTGGCCTACACCAACTTCTTCGACGGCAAGTACACCACCGTGGATGACCGCGACTTCGTTGCGCTCAGCGTCGGCGTGAACTTCTAAGCACAGTATTTTCAGGACGAACGCAAATATGAAAATAACAAAGAGTCTGTTCCACGCCGGTGTTCTGGGTCTTTCGCTGCTGGCGACCAGCGTCATCGCAGCGGTTCCCCAGGCCGAGGCCGACAAGCTGGGCAAGAGCCTGACCCCGATGGGCGCCGAAATGGCGGGTAACGCCGACGGTTCGATCCCGGCCTGGAAGCCGATGGCGAAGAACGCCGGTACGGTCGACAGCAAAGGTTTCCTGTCCAATCCGTTCGCCAGCGAAAAACCGCTGTTCACCATCACGGCGCAGAACGTCGACCAGTACAAGGACAAGCTCGCACCGGGTCAGTACGCGATGTTCAAGCGCTACCCGGAAACCTTCAAGATGCCGGTCTATCCATCCCATCGCGGTGCTACCGTGCCGGATGAAGTATTCGCCGCCATCAAGCGCAATGCCACCAACACCAACCTGGTGTCCGGCGGCAACGGTCTGGAAAATTTCGAAACCGCCATTCCGTTCCCGATTCCGAAAAGCGGCGTTGAAGTCATCTGGAACCACATCACCCGTTATCGCGGGGGGAGCGTGACTCGTCTGGTGACCCAGGCCACGCCGCAGCCGAACGGCTCGTTCAGCCTGGTGTACTTCCAGGACCAGTTCGTGTTCCGCGACAAGATGAAGGATTACGACCCGAAAAACCCGGGCAACATCCTGTTCTACTTCAAGCAGAAAGTGACTGCGCCGGCGCGTCTGGCCGGTGGTGTACTGCTGGTTCACGAAACTCTCGACCAGGTCAAGGAGCCGCGCTCGGCGTGGGTCTACAACGCGGGCCAGCGTCGTGTGCGCCGTGCACCGCAAGTGTCCTATGACGGCCCGGGTACCGCAGCTGACGGCCTGCGTACTTCCGACAACCTGGACATGTTCAACGGTGCACCGGATCGTTACGACTGGAAGCTCGAAGGCAAGAAAGAGATGTATATCGGCTCCGATGCCTACAAGCTCGACGATCCGAAGCTCAAGTACGCCGACATCATCAAGGCCGGTCACATCAACCAGGACCTGGCGCGTTACGAGTTGCGTCGCGTGTGGCATGTAGTTGCCACCCTGAAGGAAGGTCAGCGCCACATCTACGCCAAGCGTGACTTCTACATTGACGAAGACACCTGGCAAGCAGCGGTCATCGACCACTACGACGGTCGCGGTCAATTGTGGCGCGTCGCCGAGGCGCATGCCGAGAACTACTACGACAAGCAAGTGCCGTGGTACGCCCTCGAAGCCCTGTATGACCTGCAGTCGGGTCGTTACCTGGCGCTGGGCATGAAGAACGAAGAGAAGTCGGCTTATGACTTCGGCTTCACTGCCACCACCAGCGACTTCACCCCGGCCGCCCTGCGTCAGGACGGTGTTCGCTAAGGTGAACTGAGTAGAGGCCGCACCCTCTGAAACGCCCCGACTGGTTCGGGGCGTTTTTTTTGCATGTAGACTTTTTGTAGCCATTTGTAGCAATTACCTTCATTCCCTATCCGTTTACGGCTAGTCTGCGGACATCTGCAACGCCGCCACCCGCAATTCAAACAAGAGCCGGCTATGACTGATTTGTCTACACCTTCAGGTTCTGCACAGGTTGCTGTCACGACACTCGACGGGCGGTTTTTCCGTCCGCCGTTGCCCGACGGCCATGTGCTGCGTCCACGATTGTGCGAGCGTCTGAGTGCCGGACTGGCAGGCAGGTTATTGCTGGTCAGTGCCCCGGCAGGGTTCGGCAAGAGTTCGCTGGCGGTGGAGTTCTGTCAGGGGTTGCCGGCACACTGGCAAAGTCTCTGGCTGGGGTTGAGCCCGCGAGACAGTGACCCGGGGCGCTTTCTCGAGCGGCTGCTTGAAGGCCTTCAGGACTATTTTCCGCACCTGGGCAGGCAATCCCTCGGGTTGTTGAAAATGCGCCAGCGCCATCAGCCGTTCGCATTCGAAGAGTGGCTCGACGGCTTGCTCGACGAACTGGCCGTACACCTGTCCACGGCGAAGCCCTTGCTGCTGGTGCTGGATGATTATCACCTGGCTCAGGGGCCGGTGCTGGACCGTTGCCTGCAGTTTTTCCTCAACCATCTTCCCGATGGTTTGCTGGTGATGGTCACCAGTCGCCAACGTCCCGACTGGCATCTGGCGCGGCTACGGCTGTCGCGGCAATTGCTGGAATTACATGAACAGGATCTGCGCCTGACCCACGACGAGGCCTTGAGCCTGCTCGACCGGCACAGCAGCTCCTTGCGCGGTGAGGCACTGGAAAACCTGATCCAGCGCAGTGAAGGCTGGGTTGCAGGGTTACGCTTCTGGCTGCTGGCGGCTTCGGAGGCGGGCACCGATGGCGCGCTGCCGCAATCGTTGCATGGCGGGGAAGGGCTGATCCGCGATTATCTGCTCGAAGAAGTCATCGATTGCCTGCCCGCCGAGGTCCAGTCGTTCCTCTATGACACGGCGCCCCAAGAGCGTTTCTGCAGCGAACTGTGCGATGCCGTTCGCGACGCCCATGACAGCGGGGAGATCCTGCGCTTCCTGCTTGCCCACCAAGTGTTCCTGGTGCCGCTGGACGAGCATGGTCATTGGTATCGTTATCATCATCTGTTTTCCGATCTGTTGCGTACGCGGCCGACGTCCCAGTCGATGGTGCCGGCCGCGAGCCTGCACCTGCGTGCCTGTCGCTGGTTCAATGCCCAGGGGCTGCTCGATGAGGCGGTGGAGCAAGCTTTGCGTGCCGGTCACCTGGACGTCGCGGCGAACCTGGTGCAGAACCTTTCCGAAGAGCAACTGCTGGCCGAGCAGAATGTCGGCATGTTGCTGCGCTGGAAAATGGACTTGCCTGACAGCTTGCTGATCAGCACCCCGCGCCTGATTGTGCTGTATAGCTGGGCGCTGGGCCTGGCTTGCCAACTGGATGCTGCCGAAGAGCTGGCCAGCCATCTGAGCCGCTTCCTGCCTGCTCCGTCGGCCACCGCCCAGAAGTCCATGCTGGCTCAATGGCTGGCGTTGAGTGGCATCATTGCCCGTGGGCGCGGCAACCGCGAGCTGACGCTGCAGTACTGCCGCGAGGCATTGGAAAGTCTTCCGGCCAAGCGTTACGGCCAGCGCCTGATGTGCCTCTCGACCCTGTCCAACCTGGCCATTGCCGACGGTGATTTATGGCGGGCACGGGGACTGAACCGCGAATCGCTGGAGCTGGCGCAACGTGTCGGCAACCCGTTGTTCGAAGCGCTGGCGCACTACGATCGCGCACGGGTGCTGCAAGCGCGCGGGGAAATCTGTCGGGCACTGGAAGAGGTCCGTCAGGGCCTGCAACGCCTGCAGAGCTTGTCTGCACAACGGCTGTATGCGGTTCGCGCCCGGCTGACCCTGTACGAAGGCTTTTTGCTGGCCCTGCGCATGCAGCCGCAATTGGCGCGGGTGCGCTTGCAGGCCGGACTGAGCGAGGCGCGCGCCTGTCGTGACATCAGCGTGCTAATCGGCCACTGCGTGATTGCCAGGCTGGAAGGCAGCAGCGGCGAGTTCGCCAAAGCCTTTGCCGAACTGGCCGAAGCCGAGCGGCTCATGCACATCTGGGACGTGCCACCGATCTACTACCTGGCCATGATCACCCTGGTCAAATGCGAGCTCTGGCTGGCCCAGGGGCGTACCGATCTGGCCGAAGCCTGGCTGGCGCGCCTGGGGCAGACCTACAACGGCGAAAACGGGGCGGCACCACCGGAGTTCCATCCGCAATTGCCCTTGCATATCGAATTGCAACAAGCCTTGCTGGACGTCATCCAGGGCCAGCCGATGCTGGCTGAAGGGCGATTGAATGCGCTGCTCGAACATGGCCAGCAAAGCGGTCGGCAGATGCTCAGTGCCATGGCGCTGACCCAGAAAGTGGCGTTGCTGCTGGGCAGCGGACGGGAGCCGGAAGCACGCAAGGCACTGGTCCAGGCGCTGGACGCCGCTGGCGGAGGCGTGCTGCAACCCTTCGAGGGTTTGCTGACCGAGCACCCGGACTGGCTGCGTGGGCAGCTTCAACAGTGTTCGCCAACCCCTGTTTCCCTGAGCCTCAGTGAAAAGCTGCCGGCGCTGACTGCTCGCCCCGGACCGGAACCCTGCGCGGCTGCGGAGCAACTCAGTACGCGGGAATTGGCGGTTCTGCGATTGATCGCCCAGGGCTGTTCGAACCAGGAAATCAGCGATCAGCTGTTTATTTCCCTGCACACGGTCAAGACCCACGCCAGCCACATCAACAGCAAACTCGGGGTCGAGCGACGTACGCAGGCCGTGGCGCGGGCGAAGGAGTTGGGGGTGCTGGGTTAAGGATTTTTCACGTTACACATCGCGGCCATTGGCTGGATACTCAATTGTGCGAAAATCGCCCGTCCCCGTTTATCGAGCAGGCCCCCGATGTCCCAGCATCCCACCCTCATCCGCGAAACCTTCCCCGTCGGCCCGTTGCAGTGCAACTGCACGATCATCGGCGATCCGGTGACGAAAAAGGCCATCGTCGTCGATCCGGGTGGCAATCATGAGCTGATCCTGGCGCGTCTCGATGCCCTGGGGCTGAAAGTGGTCAGCATCATTCACACCCACGCCCACCTCGATCACTTCCTGGCGTCCGGTCAACTCAAGGAGAAAACCGGCGCGACCCTGCATCTGCACAAGGAAGACCAGTTTCTCTGGGACAACCTGGAAATGCAGTGCCAGATGTTCGGTGTGCCCTACACCCCGGTGCCGTCCCCGGATCGCTGGCTGGCCGATGATGAAGAACTGGCCTGCGGTTGTGGCGTGGCGCTGCACACACCGGGTCACACGCCGGGCTCCATGAGCTTCTGGTTTTCCGAGGCCAGGTTGCTGATTGCCGGCGATACGCTGTTTCGTCGCGGAGTCGGGCGCACCGACTTATGGGGGGGCGATCAGGCGACCATCGTGCGTTCGATCAAGCAGCGTTTGTACACCCTTGACGAAGAGGCGACGGTGGTGGCGGGGCATGGTCCGGACACCCGTCTGGGCGATGAAATGCGTGAAAACCCCTTTGTACGGGCCTGATTTGTAACGAGCGGAATTTTTGTTCCCGGAAGTGATCCAACACCCGCAAAGGCTGTGCCTTGGTCCGTTGCACCACAGAATGCAAAAAAGTAGGAGCTATACATGTTCACCACGCGTCGTTTGATTATTGTCGCTACGGCTATGGCCGTTTTGTCCGGTTGTGCCTCGCCCAACCCTTACGGCGGTCAAGGCCAGGCTCAGGGGCAGACGGACAGCGGCTCCGAAGGCATGAGCAAGACTGCGAAGTATGGTGGTCTCGGCGCTCTGGCCGGTGCGCTGGCCGGTGCTGCGATCAACCACGATAACCGTGGCAAGGGTGCGCTTATCGGTGCGGCAGTAGTCGGTGCTTCCGCCGCCGGTTACGGCTACTACGCCGACCAGCAAGAGAAAAAACTGCGCGCCAGCATGGCCAACACCGGTGTTGAAGTGCAGCGCCAGGGCGACCAGATCAAGCTGATCATGCCGGGCAACATCACCTTTGCTACCGATTCGGCAAACATTGCCCCAAGTTTCTATCAACCGCTGAACAACCTGGCGGGCTCGCTGAAAGAGTTCAACCAGAACCAGATCGAAATCGTGGGCTACACCGACAGCACCGGCAGCCGCCAGCACAACATGGACCTGTCCCAGCGTCGCGCACAAAGCGTGGCCACCTACCTGACCTCGCAAGGGGTCAGCGGTGCCAACCTGAGCGCTCGTGGCGCGGGGCCGGACAGTCCGGTTGCCAGCAACGGCGACGCCAATGGCCGGGCGCAGAACCGCCGTGTAGAGGTCAACCTCAAGGCGATTCCGGGCCAGCAGTATGGTGGTCAGCAGCAAGGTACAGTTCAGCAGTACCCATAAGCGCCTGACTGAACCCTGGGCGTAAAAAGAGCCCGCCCTATCCTCAACAGATCGGGCGGGCTTTTTTGTGTTGCCAGATCCGGCTCCTTCGCGAGCAAGCCCGCTCCCACAGGTTATGTGTTGAATGCAGATTTTGTGTACGACATCGACCACTGTGGGAGCGGGCCTGCTCGCGAAGAGGCCAGACCAGGCAACAGAAATCTGGAACAGACAGAAATAAAAAGCCCCCGGACAATCACTCGTCCGGGGGCTTTGTCACACCTGAAACCTGTTTACTTCTTCAGGCCGTAATGCTCATCGAGCATGCCCGGTGCGTTCGGGGCTTTTGGTGCGTAGTCGCGAGGCGGCTCCTGATCGCGCGGTGGCGTCAGGCGTTCACGGGGTGCCTGCGCCGCATCGGCGTGCAGGGAGGCCAGCAGGCGTTGGCGAGTCTGTTCGTCCAGGGCCAGGCGGTTGGCACCCTCGGCGAGATGGTCCTGCACTTCCTGATAGCTCGCAGTCAGTTTCTTGACCAATGATGCAGTGCTGTTGAAGTGGGTCACCACTTCGTTCTGATAACTGTCGAAACGTTCCTGAATATCGTCCAGCTGACGTTGCGTGCTGCTAGGCGCGGCATTCGGCGCAAGGCGAGCGATCAGGAACCCAATGGCGACACCCACAACCAGGGCAAGAGTCGGTAGCAACCAAACTAAGAGCGAGTGTTCCACGAGTCCTTCCTCTATAAACGGCTTTGCTTTACGTTAACGGCTCGAACCTGCGCTGTATACCGCGATTCACTCGCAATAGACAGCCACAGACAATTTGCTAGACGAGTCGACCCGATTCGAGGTCACGGAGTTCCTTCCTTGCTTATGCGCGAAACCCCTGTAGTGATTGATGGCCCGGTGGGTCAACTGGAAGCCCTTTACCTGGACAACGAGCAGCCTCGCGGCCTGGCGCTGATCTGCCATCCAAACCCGGTCCAGGGTGGCACCATGCTCAACAAAGTGGTTTCGACCCTGCAGCGCACTGCGCGCGACGCCGGACTGGTCACCCTGCGCTTCAACTATCGTGGCGTTGGTGCCAGCGAGGGCTCCCACGACATGGGTACCGGTGAAGTTGATGATGCCCAGGCTGTCGCCGAATGGTTTCGCAACAAACACCCGGAGTTGCCGCTGACCCTGTTCGGTTTTTCTTTCGGCGGTTTTGTTGCAGCAAGTCTCGGCGGACGCCTTGAGGCCAAGGGCGAGCAGCTCAAGCACCTGTTCATGGTCGCGCCGGCGGTCATGCGCCTGGGGGACCAGGATCAACTGCCGCAGCAGGGCGAGCTGACCTTGATCCAGCCGGAAACCGACGAAGTGATCGATCCACAAATCGTTTACCAATGGTCCGACAAGCTCGAACGTCCCCATGAGCTGCTGAAAGTGGCAGAATGCGGACACTTTTTTCATGGCAAGCTGACCGATCTCAAGGATCTGATCCTGCCGCGTCTCTCGAATTGATTGCAGTCTGACAAGCGATTACCCATGACGACTCGTACCCGTATCCTCACCGGCATCACCACCACCGGCACGCCGCACCTGGGCAACTACGCTGGCGCCATCCGCCCGGCGATCGTCGCCAGCCGTGACAGCAATGCCGATTCGTTCTACTTCCTGGCCGACTACCACGCCCTGATCAAGTGCGATGACCCGTTGCGCATCCAGCGCTCGCGTCTGGAAATCGCCGCGACCTGGCTGGCCGGTGGCCTGGATGTCGAGCGCGTGACCTTCTACCGCCAATCCGACATCCCGGAAATCCCCGAGCTGACCTGGCTGCTGACCTGCGTCGCCGCCAAGGGCCTGCTCAATCGCGCCCACGCCTACAAGGCTTCCGTGGACAAGAACGTCGAGACCGGCGAAGACCCGGACGCCGGCATCACCATGGGCCTGTACAGCTACCCGGTGCTGATGGCTGCGGACATCCTGATGTTCAACGCGCATAAGGTGCCGGTCGGTCGCGACCAGATCCAGCACGTGGAAATGGCGCGGGACATCGGCCAGCGCTTCAACCACCTGTTTGGCCAGGGCAAAGAGTTCTTCACCATGCCCGAGGCGTTGATCGAAGAGAGCGTTGCCACGTTGCCGGGACTGGATGGCCGCAAGATGTCGAAGAGCTACGACAACACCATCCCGCTGTTCAGCAGCGCCAAAGAGATGAAGGACGCGATTTCGCGGATCGTCACCGACTCCCGCGCACCCGGCGAAGCCAAGGACCCGGACAATTCGCACCTGTTCACCTTGTTCCAGGCGTTCGCCACCCCGGCGCAGGCCGACGAGTTCCGCAGCGAACTGTTGCAGGGCCTGGGTTGGGGCGAGGCGAAGAATCGTCTGTTCCAACTGCTGGACAATGAACTGGGCGAATCCCGTGAGCGCTACAACCAACTGATCGAGCGCCCGGCGGATCTGGAAGACATCCTGCAGCACGGCGCGAAAAAGGCTCGTGCGGTAGCGACACCCTTCCTCAATGAATTGCGTGAAGCGGTGGGCCTGCGCTCCTTCGTTGCCCAGACTCAGGTGGCGGCGACCATCAAGAAAAAAACCGCGAAAGCTGCGCGTTTTGTCAGCTTCCGTGAAGACGACGGCAGTTTCCGCTTCCGTCTGCTGGCCGCCGATGGTGAACAACTGCTGCTGTCGCGCAACTTCGCCGATGGCAAGACCGCCGGTCAGGTGACCAAGCAACTGCAATCGGGTCAGCCACTGGACGTGCGAAATGAAGAACTGAACTTCAGTGTCTGGCTGGAAGGCGAGTGCGTTGCCGACAGCCCGGCCTTTGTCGACAGTGCTGCGCGTGATGCTGCCGTCGAGGCTTTGCGCATCGCCCTGACACCTGTTCAGGAATAAACAACGGTCCGGCCCGACCAAGGGCCGATTGCCATTCCTCCGGGCCGTCGCTACAGTGTCGGCCCGTTTTTGTTGCCTTGCTAACGAATTATGACGCCCCTAGAACGATATCAAGCTGATCTGAAACGCCCGGAATTCTTCCATGATGCCGCGCAGGAAACTGCCGTGCGCCATTTGCAGCGCCTGTACGACGATCTGGTCGCGGCCGAGCAAAACAAGCCGGGCCTGCTGGGCAAGTTGTTTGGCAAGAAGGATCAGACCCCGGTCAAGGGCCTGTATTTCTGGGGCGGCGTAGGTCGCGGCAAGACTTACCTGGTGGACACCTTCTTCGAAGCGCTGCCCTTCAAGGAAAAGTCCCGTACGCACTTCCACCGCTTCATGAAGCGCGTGCACGAAGAGATGAAGACCCTGGGCGGCGAGAAAAACCCGCTGACCATCATCGCCAAGCGCTTCGCCACCGAAGCCCGGGTCATCTGCTTCGATGAATTCTTCGTTTCCGACATCACCGACGCCATGATCCTTGGCACCCTGATGGAAGAACTGTTCAAGAACGGCGTGACCCTGGTCGCGACGTCGAACATCGTGCCGGACGGTCTGTACAAGGACGGCCTGCAGCGCGCGCGCTTCCTGCCGGCCATTGCGCTGATTAAGCAGAATACCGAGATCGTCAACGTCGACAGCGGCGTCGACTATCGTCTGCGTCACCTCGAACAAGCCGAGCTGTTCCACTATCCGCTCGACGAAGCCGCCAACGAAAGCCTGCGCAAGAGCTTCCGAGCGCTAACACCGGAATGCACGGCGGCGGTCGAAAATGACGTGCTGATGATCGAAAATCGTGAAATTCGTGCCCTGCGCACCTGCGATGACGTGGCCTGGTTCAACTTCCGTGAACTGTGCGACGGCCCGCGCAGCCAGAACGACTACATCGAACTGGGCAAGATCTTCCACGCCGTGCTGCTCAGCGATGTCGAGCAGATGAGCGTCACCACCGACGACATCGCCCGCCGCTTCATCAACATGGTCGACGAGTTCTACGACCGTAACGTGAAGCTGATCATTTCTGCCGAAGTCGAACTCAAGGATCTGTACACCGGCGGGCGCTTGAACTTCGAGTTCCAGCGTACCCTGAGTCGTCTGCTGGAAATGCAATCCCACGAATTCCTGGCCCGGGCGCACAAGCCATAAGCGTTTAAATCGGTAGAGTGATTCGGAAAATGAAAGAGGCCTGCAAATGCAGGCCTTTTTTGTCAGCGCAATCCCCCTCCCACAGGTTTGTACATTGTTTTGAAGTCAAATGCCTTCGTTGAGATACCGCGCAAGCTCGTGCTGCCGTTGGCAACCGAGCAGCAGCCAAAGCAGAATCCGGGCTTTTCGCGGACATAGAAAACCCGCCATCGATGCACCCTTGCGGATCAAGTCCATCTCACCGCCGTCAAAACCGTAAGAAGCACGTGCGGTGGAGCCGGAACCGGTTCGGGTCGCAATGATCACGGGGATTCGTTCGGTAATATGCCCAATTCTTGTCGCCCAGCGCTGCGAGATGTGGCCGGCGCCAAAACCGCTGATCACCAGCCCGTCGTAACCGAGTGCGAAAATATTCTCCAGTAGCAGGGTGTCGGCCGAAAGTGAGGCCTCAAGCAGCGCAACTTTCTGTGTGGTCTGTTGCGGCAAAGGCAACACCGTGCGTGGCCCTGGCGGGCGCAGGTAGCGAACACGGTCTTCCAGCAGCAGGCCTGCGGGCCCCACAACTGGCGAGGAAAACGCCTGCAATGCCAGCGAATCGGTTTTGCGTACGCTGTACGCTTGATGAATCTGTCCGTTCATCACGACCTGGACGCCGCGCTGCCGGCTGTTCTGCGCCAGGGCAACGCGACATGCATCCAGCAGATTGGCCGGTCCATCGGCACCTGGCTGCGCTGCGGAACGCATGGCGCCGGTCAGCACCAAGGGGGTGTCGTAGGGCCACAGGTAATCCAAAAACACCGCGGCCTCTTCGAGGGTGTCGGTGCCTTGGGTTATCACGATCCCAGTGGCGCCCTGTTTGACCTGAAACTCAGCCCAGGACAATACGTCCAGCAAAAACTCGAAATCCAGGGATGCACTGGGCAGCAGGCCGAGGGTCTCAACGGTGACTCGGGCCAGCGTCGTCAGTTCCGGTATGGAGGTCAGCAGGGCTTCGCCGCTGACGGTCGGGATGACGCCTTCACCGGCATTGCTCGCTTGCATGCTTACCGTGCCGCCAAGTGCCACGATGGACAGTTTGGGCAGGTCCATGGGATACCTCGCTTGTTTGTAATGAAAAGTGGCTTTATCCGCTTTTGAGGCCGCGATATAGCCGAATGGCCGGGACATTAATCAGCGATCAGAAAGCCGATCAGCGGCACGATCAGCAGTGTGCTGATGGCCATCGACAGTACATTGGCGATGTAGGCGTGCATGTCGGCCGGTAATTTTTTGGCAATCACACAGGCCAGCGGTGGTGCGAGCAATGCCCCCAGCAGTGCACTTGAGACGATAATCTGCCAGCTGCCGCCATAGGCCAGAATCGCCGCGGGCACCACTGAAACCAGCGGGATGTAAGTGGGATACCAGCCGCGCAACATCCATTGTCGACGCCAGATCAGCAGGCCGATGGCCGAGGCCAATGCCTGCGCACCGATGATGTGCAGTAACAGGCCCGATCCGTACGCGGGGCTTGAAGGGTTCAAACTGTACGCCAGCAATGCACCCAGTATCAGGCCAAGGCTGGCCAGCTCATTGCCGAAGAACGGTGCTTCGGAAAAGTCCGCCAGAATCCGGCGCAGGCTCCAGATGACGCCATAGTCGGGCGCCTTGGCGGTGGCGATCAAGGTGGGGGGCGTTTGCGAAGGCCTGGATTTCACCAGATTCGGCCAATAGCGGCAGAACAGAAACGCCAGGACGCTGGCAACCGCCATGCCCAGTACATTGCCAATTACCGCAGGCAGGGCCAGCGGTTGGCACACGTAATTGACGATCAGCAGGCACATCGGTGTGACGAGTACGGCGCCCATGAGTGCGCCGTTGATCGTGACCTTCCAGCCTCCGCCAAACATCAACACCATCGCTGCTGGCAGCGAGACGAATGCTACGAATGTGGGTTGCCAGGTTGTGGCTGTCACCGTCCAGCCCCATAGCAGATTGCTCAGCAGCAGCCCGAGCAACGAGCTGGTGACCAGCCAGGGCCAAAGCCCCGTTCCATAAGAGATGGCAAATCCTTGCCAGGATTTCCCCGTTCGATTCGCCCAGTAAGCCAGATATGCGCCCGCCAGCAGACCGATCGAGGCGAACTCGTGCTTGTAGAAAGCCACCTCGCTGATGTCACCTAACACCCAGCGCAACCAGGCACTCGGTTCGGGTAGCAGCGATACCATGTCGCCGTAGCCGGGCCAATGCGCTCCCCAGAAAGTACGGTTGCTGAAAGAAAGCCAGACGATCAGCAGTGTCGCGCCGATTATTAGCAGGACGACGGCTTTATCAATCGGTGATTTGCGCGATGGTTGGTTTTTGTCGGTTGCAACTTCCATGCGGTAGGCCTCCTGATCAACGTGGGAGGCAAGGGTGTTGGGTGTAGCCGAGCATCTGATCGTAAAGATCGGATCGGCGATCGCGATGCAGATCGTTCAGGTTGTTCCAGATGGGCGCACTGCGGGAGCTGGTCAGGTCGACATCGGCAAACAGGATTTCCTGCCTGTCTGCCGAAGCCACGGCGCCAATCGGCCAGCCGTTGGTTCCGGCAATCAACGAGCAGCCCAGGTAGCGCGCGCCGCGCTCCTCGCCGATTCGGCTGGCAGCAGCGATAAACACATTGTTGACGTGAGCGGCGGTCATCGTCAGATAAGACGCCATGCACTTACCGGCATCGTCGAACAGCGGCGGCGGTGTCCAGACCCAGTTGTTCAGGCTGCAAATGATGTCCGCGCCTTGCAGGGCGAGGATCCGTGGCACTTCCGGGAACCAGATGTCCCAGCAGATCAACAGCCCGATGCGGCCGATCGGTGTGTCGAAAACCGGGAAACCCAGGTCGCCGGGGGTGAACCAGAGCTTCTCCAGATTCCACAAATGGGCTTTGCGGTACTTACCGATAAAACCGTCTGGTCCCACCAGAACGCCGGTGTTGAAGAGTCGCATGCCGTCGCGTTCAGCCAGACCGGCCACGAGGTAAACGTTGTGTTCGCGGGCGAAGTCGATCCAGCACCGCACGCTTGGTCCGTCGGGAACCGCTTCGGCATGGGCGAAGGCATCCTGCCGATTGCTGAAGAAATAGCCGGTATTGGAAAGCTCGGGCAGAACGATGAGATTCGCACCGCCGTTTACCGCTTCAAGCGCCAATTCCAGGCTGCTACGCAGATTACCTGCACATTTCTCGATGCCGACTTGTGGATCGAATTGCACGACTGCTACACGAGCAGGGCTTGTTGGCTCAGACATTCCGTCGTTCCTCTTTTTATTGTTTTTCAAGCTGTTAAATGGCGTGTGTATAAGAGGGGAATCAGGAATGGGGTGTAAGTCAGCTACTTCCGTTTAGGTCGTAGTCCTTGTCCTAAAGTGGATCAGCGTGATGTTTGATGGCAGTGGGTGGCTGGCGCGAGAGGTAGAGCCATGTATTGCGTGCATGGCTCTGGAGCGGGGATGTGATCAGGTTTTGAGTTGGTAGTGCGGGTAGTCGCTCAAGGTAAATCCGCCATTGAAGGTCGCGGCGGTTTTGTTGCAGATATGAATCACTGCATCGACAGCACCGCGAAAACATGGCTCCGTCCAACCGGCATCGACGGAAAATGATTCACCAGACAAATACAAGCCTGATACATGAGCGAGGTCCCGGTTGTACTTCATCAGGCCGACGGCATCGTAGTAGGTGCCCGGTCGGTAAAGCTTGGCACAGCCCAGAGCATTTTTATCAGTGACCCAACGCTGAACCACCGCTTGATCAATGCCGATGTAGGGAGAAATTTTCTCCTGGATATTGGTAGAGTTCATGAGTATGCGATCCAGCTCTTCGGCGCATTTTGATACCAATTCCTTATCGCTGAATGAGGCGAGCTTGGTTGCGTCATCTTCCCAGGTATAACTCAGCAGGATGCAGTCATAGCTGTAGTTGTCGTTGTAGCGGTAGGTATAGACATCGTGGATAAAACTGTCGGTTATGATGGCTTGCGGGATGTTTTTGTTTTTCGAGAGAAATGATTTCTTCAGCGGTGCAAACACTTTGCAGCTAGTTTCCCAGTGTGCGGTTTTGTAGGCGTTAATCGTCTCGAAAGGCAGCATCTCCCGGGTGAAGTTTTCGAGCTTGATTCGAGTTTCAATCAGCCAGGAGGGTAGTGTCATGATGACCGAGTCAAAGTCATCAAATTGCTCCTGGGTTTGCTCGGGTTGACTGTGTTTCCAGTTGTAATAGACGCGTATTTTTTGATTGGTCAGCTTTTCCAGTTTTGTGACGGATGAGTCGGTGAGAAGCCCATTGCTTCTTTCGAGGCAATGTTCGTAGACGGACTTTCCGGTTTCGTCGGCTTTCACAAACAGCAGGCATTCGTCCAACGCGGCGAGGCCGATGTAGCGGGGCTTGTCGAAACTCTGCCCCATTGAGTCAAAAACGGCTTCGCTATTCAGGTAGGGCGAATCCAGTGGATCGCCGTTTGAGTCCACTCGACCATGGATCAGTTGCAATTGGCTGCTGAAACCGAAAATCGCGGTACGCAGAGGGTAGAGGCAGCAGACGTCGTAAAAAGCTCCCCAGCTACCGTCACCGATACCTATCGCGTAAAAAATTGCGGACTCTTGCGCAGTCATTCCCATTCCGCCGAAATCTCCGGGTGAGCGGCCATCCCAAGCTTCCAGTGCTGGCATGCTGACCAGGTCGCGGAACGAGATACTCTCGTATTTTTCGACGATAGAAGCCCATGTGGTTTCCCATTCCTGCCTCGCATAAAGCTCCGCAACTGGCGGGTCATGCGATCGGCAAAGGTTTTCCACTTGGAATAAACCTTTTGCAATTCATCGCCGGGAGGCGGTGTTTCGCCGTCTTCGTTTTTCCATATCAACATTTGCGGCGCCGATCCGCCGCCCATGCTGCCCTCCCGGAGATAGATGCCTGTCGAGCCAACCCATTGGCTACCGGGGTTGGCGAAGTCTGAAAACGCCAATTCAAATTGATTGGCGTAGTAAGCCATCAGCGACCGACCTTCTGTCGGCGGCTCATCCGCCCGGTTGAAGAAGGGCATGCGCATGGCACCCATTTCAAACGGTGTATGACTTGTTGCTGAGTTTCGGCTACCGGGAACGGTCAGATGCCTGCCGCCGATGCGTCTGGATTGTTCGATGAGAGTGATATGGGTAAAGCCGCAGCGATAAAGTTCTCTGGCGGCGGTCAGGCCTGTGACGCCGGCGCCGATGATGCAGATTTTATGTTGCGGGTCAGTTGCCCTGGCGATGCCGTTTTCCTGTTCTACCAGTGCACGATAGTCAAAGCACAAATCCGGCGGATTGGGAAAGCGAGCTGCCCATTTGTTTTTAGCCGAACGCTTTGTTCGGGCGGCCTCTTTGGCGATGTATGAAGGGTAGTTGTAGCTTGATCCGATAGTCACCTTTGATCTTCCCTGATGGTGTTTGAAGGGGAAGATGTTGAAGCTCTGGATGGCCTGCGTACATTAGTCGGACGAGATAAGTTGATGCTCTATATTCGTTTTTTATCGTAAGAAAAGACGCTGTATGGAGGTCACTGGCGTTTCCGCGCCCAGCGTGGGAATGCACTCCATGACCTTTTTTATCGTATGTCAAAGCGGAGCGCAGAGCGTCTCTGGCTGCATTCCCACGTGAACGTGGAAATGCAGCCAGAGCAAGTTTGCGGGATTTTATGCAGCCTGCTGAAACTGCTGCCGATACTGGTTCGGCGACAGCTCCGTGTGCTGGCGGAACAGCCGCGCAAAGAAGCTCGCATCGTCATAGCCCACCTCATAGCTGATGGTCTTGATGCTCTTGCGGCTGCCGGACAACAAGCCCTTGGCGGTTTCGATGCGCAGGCGTTGCAGGTAATGCAGTGGCTTGTCGCCGGTGGCGGTCTGGAAGCGGCGCATGAAGTTGCGGATGCTCATGCCGTGTTCGCGGGCGACGTCTTCGAAGCGGAACTTGTCGGCGAAGTGTTCTTCGAGCCAGTGCTGGATCTGCAGGATGATCACGTCCTGGTGCAGCTTCTGGCCGCCAAAACCGATGCGTCCCGGCGAGTAGCTGCGCTGTACCTCGTACAGGATGTCCCGCGCTACGGCCTGGGACACATTGGCGCCACAGAAGCGTTCGATCAGGTAAATGTACAGGTCGCACGCCGAGGTGGTGCCGCCGGCGCAGTACAGGTTGTCGGCGTCGGTCAGGTGTTTGTCCTGATTGAGCTGGACCTGTGGGAAACGTTCGGCGAAGGCATTGAAGAAGCGCCAGTAGGTGGTCGCTTCCTTGCCGTTGAGCAGCCCGGCTTCGGCCAGCCAGAACACACCGGTGGCCTCGCCGCACAGCACGGCGCCGCGCGCATGCTGTTGGCGTAACCAGGGCAGGACTTGGGGGTAGCGTTTGCAGAGGCTTTCGAAATCGTCCCAGAACGCGGGAAGAATGATGATGTCGGCGTTTTCCAGCCCACCGTCCACCGGAATCATCACATCGCTGAAGGTGTTGACCGGTTTGCCATCGGGGCTGACCAGGCGGGTTTCGAACGCCGGTGTCAGGCCCTGGCCCAGCTGTTTGCCGTAGCGCAGGCTGGCGAGGTGGAAGAAATCCTTGGCTTGCATGAGGGTGGAAGCGAAAACCCGGTCGATGGCCAGGATGCTGACGCGCCGCAGGGGCGTGGAGGCTTGGTTAGACATAATTCAACTTTATTTTTATAGGGGGAAGTGGTCACCAGACGGCTGGATCGTCTTATTTTTTGTCGGATGTGTCCAGTGTCCTGTATCGGAAGCGAGGCATAGTCTCTGAAGGTCAACTCCTTCTAAAAACAAAGAAAAGGTGCCGCATGATCCCCAGAACCTTGTTCAGTTCCGAGCACGAGCTTTTCCGCGACAGCGTGCGGACGTTTCTCGAAAAGGAGGCGCTGCCCTTCCATGGGCAATGGGAAAAACAAGGCTATATCGACCGCAAGCTGTGGAACAAGGCAGGGGAGGCGGGGATGCTTTGCTCACACCTGCCGGAAGAGTACGGCGGTCTGGGGGCGGACTTTCTCTACAGCGCGGTGGTGATCGAAGAAGTGGGGCGACTTGGCCTGACCGGCATCGGTTTTTCCCTGCACTCGGACATCGTGGCACCGTACATCCTGCATTACGGCAGTGAGGCGCTGAAGCAGAAGTACCTGCCGAAACTGGTGTCCGGCGAGATGGTTACCGCGATCGCCATGACCGAACCGGGCGCCGGTTCCGATCTGCAGGGCGTGAAAACCACGGCCGTGCTCGATGGCGATGAGTATGTGATCAACGGCTCCAAGACCTTCATCACCAACGGCTACCTGGCCGATCTGGTGATCGTCGTCGCCAAGACCGATCCGAAGGCCGGCGCGAAGGGCACCAGTCTGTTTCTGGTGGAAGCCAATACGCCGGGCTTCGACAAGGGCAAGCGCCTGGAGAAGGTCGGGATGAAAGCCCAGGACACCTCGGAGCTGTTCTTCCAGGACGTGCGTGTGCCCAAGGAAAACCTGCTGGGCCAGGCCGGGATGGGCTTTGCCTACCTGATGCAGGAATTGCCTCAGGAGCGCCTCACGGTGGCCGTTGGCGGGCTTGCATCGGCCGAAGCGGCGCTGCAATGGACGCTGGACTACACCCGCGAGCGCAAGGCGTTCGGCAAGTCGATCGCGGATTTCCAGAACACCCGGTTCAAACTGGCGGAGATGGCCACGGAAATCCAGATCGGCCGTGTCTTCGTCGACCGCTGCCTGGAACTGCACCTGCAAGGCAAGCTCGACGTGCCAACGGCGGCGATGGCCAAGTACTGGGGGACCGACCTGCAGTGCAAGGTGCTCGACGAGTGTGTGCAGTTGCACGGTGGCTACGGGTTCATGTGGGAGTATCCGATCGCGCGGGCATGGGCGGATGCGCGCGTGCAGCGGATCTATGCCGGGACGAACGAGATCATGAAGGAGATCATTGCGCGGTCGCTTTGATCTGAGTTGGGCAGGCCAGACGCCATCGCGGGCAAGCCCGCTCCCACAGGTACAGCGTAGTCCTTGTGGGAGCGGGCTTGCCCGCGAATGGGTTTAGAGATCAATCAAGGTGCCGGATTCGGGTGATCCTTGTGAATCGCCTCGATCCCCTCCAGCACTTCTTCCGACAGCTTCAAGTCGAAACTGGCGATGTTGCTGTCCAGTTGCTCCATCGTCGTCGCGCCAATGATGTTGCTGGTCACGAACGGCTGCCGCGTCACGAACGCCAGGGCCATTTGCGCCGGGTCCAGACCGTGTTCGCGAGCCAGGGCCACGTACCGGCTGCAGGCTGCTTCCGACTGTGGGTTGAAATAGCGGCTGAAGCGGCTGTAGAGGCTCAGGCGACCTTTTGGCGGGCGGGCGCCACCTTCGTACTTGCCTGACAGGAAACCGAACGCCAGCGGTGAATAGGCGAGCAGGCCGCATTGCTCGCGGATGGCGATTTCCGCCAGGCCGACTTCGAAGCTGCGATTGAGCAGGTTGTACGGGTTCTGGATCGAAACGGCGCGCGGCCAGCCACGGGCTTCGGCCAGGGCCAGGAAGCGCATGGTGCCCCACGGCGTTTCGTTGGACAGGCCGATGTGGCGGATCTTGCCGGCGCGGACCTGTTCGTCAAGCGCTTCAAGGGTGTCCTCCAGCGGGGTCAGGTTGGCCTCGATCTTGTGCTTGTAGCCGAGCTGGCCGAAGAAGTTGGTGCTGCGCTCCGGCCAGTGCAACTGGTACAGGTCGATGTAGTCGGTTTGCAGGCGCTTGAGGCTGGCGTCCACGGCTTCGGTGATGTGCTGCCGATTGTGCCGAAGGTTCTTGTCGCGGATGTAGTCGATGGTATTGCCGGGGCCGGCGATCTTGCTGGCCAGGATCCAGTCGCCGCGGTCGCCGCGGCTTTTGAAGTAATTGCCGATGTAGCGTTCGGTGGTGGCGTAGGTTTCGGCCTTGGGCGGCACCGGGTACATTTCGGCGGTGTCGATGAAGTTGATCCCGGCGCTCTTGGCTCGTTCAATCTGGGCGAAGGCGTCTGCCTCGCTGTTTTGCTCACCCCAGGTCATGGTTCCGAGGCAGAGGGCACTCACGTTCAGATTGGTTCGGCCTAGCTGGCGATAGTCCATCGTGCTGCTCCTTGGGCAAAACAATCATAAAAGCAGGTTGAATTATTTTTCGCAATCTGCATAATTGCGCACCTCTTTCTGCAGTGGAAGTGATGCGCCGCCGCCGAAGAATCTTGCCGTTGAACGGACGCGCCGACCCGAGCCCCCGAAAGCGTCTGTATCCGGCTGCCTTTGACTTGTCAAAGTACGCACTATTCAGTAAGATCCGCCGTCTAATTTACAGGGCGGCCCCTGAGGCTATAAAGAATGAAAACTTTTACTGCTAAACCGGAAACAGTAAAGCGCGACTGGTTTGTCGTCGACGCTGCTGGTCAGACCCTGGGTCGTCTGGCCACCGAAATCGCGAGCCGTCTGCGTGGCAAGCACAAGCCTGAGTACACTCCTCACGTTGACACCGGCGACTACATCGTCGTAATCAACGCTGAGCAGATCCGTGTTACCGGTGCTAAAACCACTGACAAAATGTACTACTCCCACTCCGGTTTCCCGGGCGGCATCAAGTCGATCAACTTTGAAAAGCTGATCGCCAAGGCCCCTGAGCGCGTGATCGAGACCGCGGTCAAAGGCATGCTGCCTAAGAATCCGCTGGGTCGCGACATGTACCGTAAGCTGAAAGTCTATGCGGGCGCTGCACACCCACATACTGCTCAGCAGCCCCAAGAACTGAAGTTTTAACGGAATAGTACATTATGTCGGCGACTCAAAATTACGGCACTGGCCGTCGCAAGACCGCAACCGCACGCGTTTTCCTGCGTCCGGGTACTGGTAACATCTCCATCAACAACCGTTCGCTGGATAATTTCTTCGGCCGCGAAACTGCCCGCATGGTAGTTCGTCAGCCGCTGGAATTGACTGAGACTGTCGAGAAGTTCGACATCTACGTCACCGTGATCGGCGGTGGTGTGAGTGGTCAAGCTGGCGCAATCCGCCACGGCATCACCCGCGCTCTGATGGACTACGACGAGACTCTGCGCAGCGCCCTGCGTAAAGCCGGCTTCGTAACCCGCGATGCTCGTGAAGTTGAACGTAAGAAAGTCGGTCTGCGTAAAGCGCGTAAGCGTCCGCAGTACTCGAAGCGTTAATTCGCTTTCACGTTCAAAAAAGAACGCCCAGTTTCCTCACGGAACTGGGCGTTTTTTTATGCCTGTGTTTTATCAAAGAATTGCGCTGTGACAACTTGCCACATCCGTAGACGCCCTATACTCCAAGGCTTGAGGGTGGTGGGCTCCGGTAATTACCTTGTCAGAATTGGGGCTTTTCATTACCATTCGGCAAAATTTTTATAAGTACATAGTTTTACTTAGTAGATGCCTGATTTAACAGGCCACAAAGCTGATGGGAGAGGACTGAATGAGCAATGACGGCGTGAATACAGGCCGGCGTCGCTTCTTGGTAGCAGCCACATCCGTGGTGGGTGCTGCAGGAGCGGTGGGGGCTGCGGTCCCGTTCGTGGGGTCATGGTTTCCCAGTGCCAAGGCGAAAGCCGCTGGTGCACCGGTGAAAGTGAATGTCAGCAAAGTCGAGCCAGGCCAGCAGATGATTGCTGAGTGGCGCGGTCAGCCGGTGTTCATCGTCCGCCGTACACCGGAAATCCTGGGGAACCTGAAGAAAATCGAGGGCCAGCTCGCTGACCCGACCTCCAAGAGCTCGACACAACCGACTTACGTTGATCCGGAAACCCGTTCGATCAAGCCTGAGGTTCTGCTGCTGATCGGTATCTGCACGCACCTGGGTTGCTCGCCGACCTTCCGTCCTGAAGTGGCACCTGCGGATCTGGGTAAAGACTGGGTAGGCGGTTATTTCTGTCCCTGCCACGGTTCCCACTACGATCTGGCTGGCCGCGTCTACAAGTCGCAACCTGCGCCTTTGAACCTGCCAGTTCCCCCGCATTCCTATGAGACCGATGAGATCATTGTCATTGGCGTCGATACGGAGAAAGCGTGATGAGCAAGTTCATGGATTGGGTTGATGCGCGCTTTCCCGCGACCAAGATGTGGGAAGACCATCTCAGCAAGTATTACGCTCCGAAAAACTTCAACTTCTTCTACTTCTTTGGTTCCCTGGCATTGCTCGTTCTGGTCAACCAGATCGTTACCGGTGTCTGGCTGACCATGAGCTACACCCCGTCGGCGGAAGAGGCGTTTGCCTCCGTTGAATACATCATGCGTGACGTCGAGTACGGCTCGATCCTGCGTCTGCTGCACTCCACCGGCGCTTCGGCGTTCTTCATCGTGGTCTATCTGCACATGTTCCGTGGCCTGCTCTACGGTTCGTACCAGAAGCCGCGCGAGCTGGTGTGGGTCTTCGGCATGCTGATCTACCTGGCGCTGATGGCCGAAGCCTTCATGGGTTACCTGCTGCCGTGGGGCCAGATGTCTTACTGGGGTGCCCAGGTGATCATCTCGCTGTTCGGTGCGATCCCGGTCATCGGCAACGACCTGACCCAGTGGATTCGTGGTGACTACCTGATTTCCGGCATTACCCTGAACCGCTTCTTCGCCCTGCACGTGGTTGCCTTGCCGATCGTCATCCTCGGTCTGGTGGTGCTGCACATCCTGGCGTTGCACGAAGTCGGTTCGAACAACCCGGACGGCGTGGACATCAAGAAGCACAAGGACGAAAACGGCATACCGCTGGACGGCATCGCCTTCCACCCGTACTACACCGTGAAAGATATCGTCGGTGTGGTGGTGTTCCTGTTCATCTTCTGCTCGATCGTGTTCTTCTTCCCGGAAATGGGCGGCTACTTCCTCGAGAAGCCGAACTTCGAACAGGCCAACCCGTTCAAGACGCCTGAGCATATTGCGCCGGTCTGGTACTTCACGCCTTACTACGCGATCTTGCGTGCGGTTCCGGACAAGCTCCTGGGTGTTATCGCCATGGGTGCGGCCATCGCTGTGCTGTTCGTGCTGCCGTGGCTCGACCGTAGTCCGGTCAAGTCCATGCGCTACAAGGGCTGGCTGAGCAAGATCTGGCTTGTCGTGTTCTGCATCTCGTTCGTGATCCTCGGTGTTCTGGGCGTGCTGGCGCCGACGCCAGGTCGTACGTTGCTGTCGCAGGTATGCACCTTCCTGTACTTCGCCTACTTCATTCTGATGCCGTTCTACACCCGGCTCGAGAAGACCAAACCGGTTCCGGAAAGGGTGACTGGCTGATGAAAAAACTATTTGCTGTATTGATGCTTGCTGCGCTGCCAGTGTTCGCTTTCGCAGCCGAACACGGTGGTCCTGAGCTGGAAAAAGTCGACATCGACGTTTCCGATAAGGCAGCCATGCAGGACGGCGCACGCACGTTCGCCAACTACTGCATGGGTTGCCACAGTGCCAAGTTCCAGCGCTATGAGCGTGTTGCCGACGACCTGGGTATTCCCCATGAGTTGATGCTGGAGAAGCTGGTGTTCACTGGCGCCAAGATCGGCGACCACATGAACATCGGCATGCAGCCAGCGGACGCCAAGGCCTGGTTTGGTGCCGCACCGCCGGACCTGACCCTGGTTGCCCGTGTTCGCGGAACCGACTGGCTCTACGGTTACCTGAAGTCGTTCTACGAAGATCCTTCGCGCCCATGGGGCGTGAACAACAAGGTCTTCCCGAACGTGGGCATGCCTAACGTCCTGGCCGGCCTGCAAGGTCGCCAGGTAGTGGGATGCAAACAGGTTCCGATCGTCGAAGGCGGCAAGAAGCAATATGATCCGCTGACCGGCACGCCGTTGACTCATGAAGCGTGCGATCAGCTGACCATTGTGCCGAAAAGCGGTGCTCTGACTGAAGAGCAGTTCGATGAGAAGGTCAAGAATCTGGTAACCTTCCTGGCTTACTCGGCTAACCCGGTTAAGCTGCAACATCAGCGCATCGGTACGTACGTATTGTTGTACCTGGCGTTCTTCTTCGTATTCGCTTACCTGCTCAAGCGCGAATACTGGAAAGACGTGCACTGATAAAGCTTCAAGCTATTGCTGTTAATCGCGCGCGCCCAAGGGCGCCTCTGAATAGGTAGCGAAACTGGTGATCCAGTCGTTACGGGAGGCGCCCTCTGGGCGCGCTCGTTTTTCCGCTTTCGATAATTTCTACAAGCGAGGAGGATCGCCATGGGCGTGACCAATCGGTTGGCCTGTTACTCCGACCCCGCCGACCACTATTCCCACCGAGTGCGCATCGTACTGGCAGAGAAGGGTGTCAGCGCCGAGATCATTTACGTGGAAGCTGGGCGCCAGCCACCTAAACTGATTGAGGTGAACCCTTACGGCAGCTTGCCAACCCTGGTCGATCGAGACCTGGCGTTGTGGGAGTCGACCGTGGTGATGGAATATCTGGATGAGCGTTACCCGCACCCGCCGCTACTGCCGGTTTATCCTGTGGCGCGTGCCAACAGTCGCCTGCTGATACACCGCATTCAGCGCGACTGGTGTGGTCTGGTGGATCTGATTCTGGATTCGCGGACCAAGGAAGCAGCCCGTGCCGTGGCTCGCAAAGAGTTGCGCGAAAGCCTGACGGGTGTGTCGCCACTGTTTGCCGACAAGCCATTTTTCCTCAGCGAGGAACAAAGCCTGGTGGACTGCTGCCTATTGCCAATACTCTGGCGATTGCCGATTCTGGGTATAGAACTGCCGCGGCCGGCCAAGCCGCTGCTTGATTATATGGAGCGCCAGTTTGCGCGTGAGGCTTTCCAGGCGAGTCTGTCTGGTGTCGAACGCGACATGCGCTAAGGCTTAAGGAGCCGCTATGAACTCCAGTCGACCTTATCTGGTCCGCGCGCTCTATGAGTGGATTGTGGACAACGATTGCACCCCGCATATGCTGGTCAATTCCGAGTATCCGTCGGTGCAGGTGCCTCAAGGCTTTGCCAGTGACGGCCAGATCGTCCTGAACGTATCGCCACAAGCCGTGCGCCACTTGCACATGGATAACGAGGCGGTCAGTTTCGAGGGGCGCTTTGGTGGTGTGCCGCACACCTTGTACGTGCCTATCGCATCGATCCTGGGTATCTACGCCCGGGAGAATGGCCAGGGCATGGTGTTCGATCTGGAATCGCCGATGGGCGAGGACGACGACATCGAGCCGGATGACGACCTTCCGCCACCAGACAGCGAGCCACCGCGTCCAAGCGGTCGCCCCAGTTTGAAGGTGGTGAAGTAATAAAAA
>NZ_JBYSYZ010000004.1:0-163289 GCF_058783925.1 Pseudomonas sp. FW305-70 | reverse complement strand
AGGCGATCCGGATGGATCGCCTTTTTTATTACTTCACCACCTTCAAACGATGTAGGGGGCGAGCCTGCTCGCGATGGGCGTGAACGATGACGCGGGCTGTCTGAATGAGCGCATTCACCGGACGTTTTTCGCGAGCAAGCTCGCTCCTACAAGATGTGGATCAGTCGATGTACTCGAACAGCTTCACAATCTTCTGCACGCCGGAGACGCCTTGCACCAGGTTGGTCGCCTGCGCAGCTTCCTGTTTGGTCAGCAGGCCCAGCAAGTAGACGATGCCGTTTTCAGTGACGACCTTGATGCGCGAACCAGGGATGTTCGCGTCAGCGAGCATCTGGGTCTTGATCTTGGTGGTCAGCCAGGTGTCATTCTGGCGCGCCAGCAGCGAGGAAGGGGGCATGACTTGCAGCTCGTTGTGCACCTGCTTCACGCGCTGGACCGCGGCGGCAGCCTGTTCAGCCTTGGCCTTGAGGTCTGCGCGTGGCGTTTGCCCGGCGAGCAGCACGACACCATTGTAGCTGGTGACGACGATGTGCGAGTCCTTGTCCAGGGCCGGGTCGGCCTTGGCGATGTTCACGCCAACTTTGGTGTCGATCAGGGAGTCGTCGATCTTGCTGCCCAGTGTGCGAGTGCCGCGGTCATCTTCAATGGGTGCTTCACGGCTGGCAGTCACCACCGAGGTGCAACCGCTGATGCCGAGGCACAGAGTCAAGGCCAGTAGGCCAAGGCGATTAGGGGTCATTCTTCACTCCCGAACAATTGGCTGTCGATCAAGTCGCAAAGGCAATGGATCGCCAGCAGGTGGACTTCTTGAATACGAGCGGTGACGTTGGCCGGTACGCGAATCTCCACGTCCTCGGGCAACAGCAGCGACGCCATGCCGCCGCCATCACGTCCCGTCAATGCTACGACAATCATTTCGCGATCATGTGCGGCCTGGATCGCTTGAATTATGTTGGCCGAGTTGCCGCTGGTGGAGATAGCCAGCAACACATCGCCCGGTTGGCCCAGTGCGCGGATCTGTTTGGAGAAGATTTCGTTGTAGCTGTAGTCGTTGGCGATCGAGGTGATCGTCGAGCTGTCAGTCGTCAAGGCGATGGCCGGCAGGCTCGGGCGCTCGCGCTCAAAGCGATTGAGCAGCTCGGACGAAAAGTGCTGGGCGTCGCCGGCTGAGCCACCGTTGCCACAGGAAAGCATTTTGCCTTCGTTGAGCAGGGCGTTGACCATGACCTGGCTGGCTTGCTCGATGTGCGGTGCAAGAACTTCCATCGCCTGTTGCTTGGTGTCGATACTGGCCTGAAAAAGCTGGCGAATTCGGGATTGCATGTCCATCTGTGTGACCTTAATTAGCGCGGCTGTTCGGCACGTGAATGTGCAGCCCGCAAAGCAAAGAGCAAAAGTGTTGGGTGATAGTGTCCGGTTCGTGATGCCGGTGATCAGCCATCGAAGGCATTCTGTAGCCAGTTCAGCTGATCGAGATGGCTGTCGATGGCAATCACGTCGAAGCGGCAAGGGGAATTGGCCCAGCGCGACTCGCGCTGAAGAAAATATTGCGCGGCGAAAATCAGCTTTTGCCGTTTGCGCTCATCGATGCTATCGAGCGCGCCACCCCATTGAGTGTCTTTTCGGTAGCGGACTTCAACGAATACTACTGTATCGCCATCTAGCATGACCAGATCAAGCTCGCCGCGTTTGCACAACCAGTTCTGCGCCAGCAGGCGCAGACCCTGTTGTTGAAGATGCTCGAGCGCGTGGCGCTCGGCATCCATACCGCTTTGCTGGCGTGACCTGTCAGGCATCAGCGGGCGGTGTCCGGCAGGCGCTGGATCTGACCATTGGCGAACTGGGCCCATGGCAACTGGCGCACGACCCGCTGGCTCTGAGTCATGCCGAGGCTGCCCGACTCACCGTCGATGCGGCTGTCCGGCAGAGACTTCAGCTGGCCCAGGCGCGGCGCCAGTCGATAGGCGTCCACGCCCATGGCGTACAGACGCCCCAGGCTACCGGCGGCTTGTGGCCACTGGGCGGTGACCTGGCGGCGCAGTGGATCATTGGCGTCCAGCAGCCAGGGTGTTTCGCAGAAACGAATGCCGTTCATGTCGTTGTACTGGTTGACGTCGCCGCTGGCGCTGAACACGTGAGAGGTGGCGTAGACCGGTACATCGCCCGCGTACTGGAAGTTCAGGGTCGGCTTGATCTGTTGGGCCTGTTGCGGCGTGGCGGCGAGGAAGATGAATTCGATGTCCTGGCGGCGCGACGGCTGGGCTGCCACTTGCGAGCCAACAGTGCTTTGCAGGCTCTTGGCGCGACCTTCGCTCTGGCGCAGCTGGAACATGTCGGCAATCTGCTGGGCCAACTGGACCGGTTGGTCGACGCGTTCGGTGGCAACGATGGTACCGCCATTGGCTTGCCAATCCTGGCTGAACGCCTTGAGCACGCGGTCGCCCCATTCGCCTTTCGGCACCATGATGGCTGCGCGATGCAGGCCGTCGGCGCGAGCGCGGCGCGACACTTCACGGGCTTCGTCTTCAGCGGCAAGACCGAACTGGAACAACTGCGCCGGGCCCTGATCGCCTTCGCTGTAGTTCAGTGCCAGGGTGGTGATCGGGAGTTGTGGGCGAGTGCTCAGCTGTTTGACCAGCGGCTTCTCCAGCGGGCCGACGACCAGTTGCACGCCATCGGCCTGGGCCTTGCGGTAGAACTCGTCCATGGATGTCAGGCGCGAGCTGTCATAAAACTCGATGGCAGGTGGTTTCTGCCCGGCCTGTTGTGCCTGGTAGTGGGCAGCCATGAAACCGTCGCGCAATGCTTTGCCAACCGAGGCCAACTGGCCTTCCTGAGGCAGCAGCAGGGCAATCTTGCTCAGGGGCTGGCTGGCCAGTTCCTTGAGTTGGGTCAGTGGCTGCGGCAATTGAAGGGCGGCCGGGTGTTTCGGATTCTGCGCGCGCCAGTTGTCGATGGCGGCCTGTTGCTGCTCCAGGGTGCCGGCGGATTTCACGGCCAGGGCCAGGGCCATCCAGCCACCGAGATCGTCGCTGGCGTTCGGCTGCAACTGCTCGGTCGGCAGCGAGGCGATCAGGGTCCAGATCGCTTCATGGTTTTTGCTCGCGGCTTCACCTTCAAGCATCGGGGCAATGGAAATGCGCTCGCGAGCGGCGGCGAGGGTCTGGCCATCGGCCTCCAGGGCGCGGGCGTGAACAGTGCCGGTGCGGACCTGTTGTTCCTCGGGCAGTTCGCTCAAGTATTGCATGCTTGGGTGGCTCAAGGCGGCCAGTGCGGCCTTGGGCTGATTGCGGGTCATGGCCAGTTCAGCCGCCAGGGTGTTGGCGAAAATCTGCGGGCCCGGCTTGAGCTGCTCGACCGGGACCTGTTGCAGGATTTGCGCGGACTGGCCGGCATTGCCCTGGCGATAGGCCAGGTCGGCAGCGCTCAAGCGCAGAAGGGCGGCATCTTCCGCAGATTTGCTTTGGGCGGCCTTCTCAAGCAGTTGCTCGATACTGGCGTCCGGTGTCCGTGGTAGTTCGCCAAGGCTGGACGAGGGCGAGCTGGCGCAAGCTGCCAGCAAGGCAGCGAGGCAGAGGGCAGATAACAGCCGCAGGCAAGCGATCATGTAAGCGTTCCTGATACTCGATCAAATTAGCGTGGAATTGTACCCAAGCACTGGCCGGGGCGCGATGTTACTGGCGTGAATCGATCAATTTAGCTGGTGTAAATGTTGCGCCAGCGCACAAACGCTCGCCGATGGCGCGATTGCATGCGCGTAGCATGAGCGTCGCTACGCGCTACAATGGCGACTTTTACCGATCATGAGGTGTGCGCTTTGACTGCTCCAGGTGCTTTGAATTCCGCTGCTGGCTCGCTTTATGTGGTGGCGACGCCCATCGGCAACCTGGATGACATCAGTGCGCGGGCGCTGAAGATTCTGCGTGAAGTGGCCTTGATCGCCGCGGAAGACACCCGTCATTCGCAGCGCTTGATGCAACACTTCGGCATTTCGACGCCATTGGCCGCCTGTCATGAACACAACGAGCGGGATGAAGGTAGTCGCTTTATCACGCGTCTGCTTGCCGGTGACAACGTGGCATTGATCTCTGACGCCGGAACGCCGCTGATTTCCGATCCGGGGTATCACCTGGTGCGGCAGGCCCGGGCTGCGGGGATCAATGTGGTGCCGGTTCCGGGTGCCTGCGCCCTGATTGCGGCGTTGTCGGCGGCGGGGCTGCCTTCCGACCGTTTCATTTTCGAAGGTTTTCTGCCGGCCAAGGCTGTGGGCCGGCGAGCGCGCCTCGAACAGGTAAAGGAAGAGCCTCGCACATTGATCTTCTATGAGGCCCCGCATCGCATACTCGAATGCCTGCAAGATATGGAACTGGTGTTCGGCCCTGAGCGCCCGGCACTGCTTGCCCGTGAGCTGACCAAGACGTTTGAAACCCTCAAGGGGCTGCCTTTGGCCGAGCTGCGCGAGTTTGTCGAGTCGGACGGCAATCAGCAGCGCGGCGAGTGCGTAGTGTTGGTGGCGGGCTGGTCTGCCCCCGAGGAGGAGGGCGCTGTCAGCAGCGAGGCGATGCGTATCCTCAATTTGTTGCTCGAAGAAATGCCGCTCAAGCGTGCGGCGGCTTTGGCGGCGCAAATCACCGGTGAACGAAAGAATGTGCTGTACCAGATCGCGCTGGATAAGCAGAAGGGCGAGTAAAACCCGACGCGCAGGCGTGCGCACCGGCGCTTAACGCTTGTTCTTCGGGCGCTCTGCCGGTAACCTTCGCGGCGGAGAGTCGATCGGACAGTCGCTGCCCTCTATGAAAATTAGGGGGGGGAGGAAAGTCCGGGCTCCATAGGGCGAAGTGCCAGGTAATGCCTGGGAGGCGTGAGCCTACGGAAAGTGCCACAGAAAATAACCGCCTAAGCGCTTCGGCGCCGGTAAGGGTGAAAAGGTGCGGTAAGAGCGCACCGCACGTCTGGCAACAGTTCGTGGCTAGGTAAACCCCACTTGGAGCAAGACCAAATAGGGTCCCAAGGCGTGGCCCGCGCTGGGACCGGGTAGGTTGCTAAAGATGTCCAGTGATGGCCATCGTAGACGAATGACTGTTCAAGACAGAACCCGGCTTACAGATCGACTCTCCACCTTTTTCTCCCTCCTGCTTAAATCATTGAGCAAGGGGAATGGTGATAGCAATTTCCCTCCTTGCACAAGCGTCGGGAGAAGCGGTTTTGTGATATCGATTAGCCCGCGCTTGTAGGAATCGCATAAACTCCACGCAGCACCGGTTTCTCTCCTTACACATTCATCCGCAGAACCTCTTTTGTAATACCAAAAAAATCTTACTCTTAATAAAATACTTTAACTTCCGAACGCAGCCTCCTGCGCTGATTCAAGTTATCGGGCAGTTTCATGTGCCGGATTCTCGCTACCCCTCCGCTAATGATCCTAAATCTCAGTTCTGTAAGGGTTTTCCTTTAATCCGCGCCTTGACGGTGTGGTGGGCGCATTCCTATAGTGTGCGCAAGTGGCGGAAAGTGGCATGAAGTGGGTTTTTTGAACTCAAAACGCTAGAATTTGGAGAAACGCTGACGTGTTTCGCGGAGCCAACGCTATCAGTCTCGATGCAAAGGGCCGTCTCGCAATGCCGAGCCGGTACCGTGACGAGCTTGATTCGCGTAGTTCCGGTCAATTGATCGTGACAATTGATGCCGTTGATCCTTGTTTGTGTGTATACCCCCTCGATGAGTGGGAAATTATTGAAACCAAATTGCGCGCACTGCCTTCGCTTCGCGAAGAGAACCGCCGCCTGCAACGTTTACTGATTGGTAATGCCGTCGATCTCGAGCTCGATGGCAGTGGTCGTTTTCTGGTTCCGCCGCGTCTTCGTGAATATGCCAAGTTGGATAAGCGCGCGATGTTGGTAGGCCAACTGAACAAGTTCCAATTGTGGGACGAGGATGCCTGGAACGCGGTTTCTGCCGCTGACCTGGCTGCTATTCAACAACCGGGCGCGATGCCTGATGAACTGCGTGATTTGATCCTGTGACTATTGATAGCGGCTTTAACCACATCACCGTACTGCTTGACGAAGCCGTCGAGGCTCTCGCCGTACGTCCTGATGGCTGCTATCTGGACGGTACGTTCGGGCGCGGCGGGCACAGCCGGTTGATCCTCAGCCAGCTCGGTCCCGATGGTCGCTTGCTCGGATTCGATAAAGATCCACAAGCGATTGCCACCGGGCAGACGCTAGCGGCCGAAGACGGCCGCTTTGTCGTTGTGCAGCGCAGCTTTGCCGAGCTCGGTTCGGAAGTCGCCGAACGCGGTCTGGCCGGCAAGGTCAGCGGTGTTCTGCTGGATCTGGGCGTGTCTTCGCCACAGCTCGACGACCCTGAGCGCGGTTTCAGCTTCCTCAACGACGGCCCGCTGGACATGCGCATGGATCCGTCCCGTGGCATCAGCGCCGCCGAATTCGTCAACACCGCACCTGTGGAAGAAATCGCCCGGGTGTTCAAGGAATACGGCGAAGAGCGTTTCTCCGGCCGCATGGCCCGTGCCGTGGCCGAGCGCCGCGACATCAAGCCATTCGAACGCACCGGTGACCTGGCAGAAGTCCTGAAGGTCGCCAACCCGGCATGGGAAAAGGGCAAGAACCCCGCAACCCGCGCGTTCCAGGGCCTGCGCATTCACGTCAACAACGAACTGGGTGATCTGGAAACCGGTCTCGAAGCCGCGCTGGAGTGCCTGGAAGTGGGCGGTCGCCTGGTGGTGATCAGCTTCCATTCGCTGGAAGACCGTATCGTCAAACTGTTCATGCGCAAGCTGGTGAAAGGCGAAGCCGACAACCTGCCGCGCAACCTGCCGGTTCGGCATGTCGCCTTCGAACCGAAAATCAAAGTCCATGGCAAAGCGCAGACGGCCTCTGACGCCGAACTCAAAGCCAACCCACGTTCGCGAAGCGCAGTCATGCGTGTGGCGGAGAAGCTGCGGTGAGCAAGCTTTTCGCCAAGCCATTGCCCGGCGGAAGCTTCTTCATGCTGCTGCTGTTTGTCGGCGTGCTCGTTTCGGCCATCGGCGTGTCCTACAGCGCGCACTGGAACCGTCAACTATTGAATTCGCTGTACAACGAATTGAGCGTGCGCGACAAGGCGCAGGCGGAGTGGGGGCGGTTGATTCTGGAGCAGAGCACCTGGACCGCCCACAGCCGTATCGAAGTGCTGGCCACCGAACAATTGAAAATGCACATCCCCGGTGCCGCTGACGTGAAGATGGTGGCGCCATGATGAAACTCGAAGGTGCACTCTTTCCTTGGCGGTTCCGCCTGGTGCTGGGCTTGCTCGGCATCATGGTGGCCGCGATTGCCTGGCGCATCATCGATTTGCAAGTGGTCGACCGTGCCTTCCTTAAAGGTCAGGGCGATGCCCGTAGTGTTCGTCATATTCCGATTCCGGCTCACCGTGGCCTGATCACCGACCGTAACGGCGAGCCTTTGGCCGTGAGTACTCCGGTCACCACCCTTTGGGCCAATGCCAAGGAAATGCAAACGGCCAAAGAGAAGTGGCCGGCACTGGCGGCTGCCTTGGGGCAGGACCCTAAAGCCCTGGCCGAACGACTCGAAGCCCAGGCCAACAAAGAATTCATTTATCTGGTGCGCGGGCTGACCCCGGAGCAGGGCCAGGCTGTGCTCGATCTGAAAGTGCCGGGTGTTTATGGCATCGAAGAGTTCCGGCGCTTTTATCCTGCCGGCGAAGTCACCGCCCATATGGTCGGGTTTACCGACATCGACGATCATGGTCGTGAAGGCGTCGAACTGGCCTACGACGAATGGCTGGCCGGGGTTCCCGGCAAGCGTCAGGTGATCAAGGACCGGCGCGGCCGGCTGATCAAGGATGTCCAGGTCACCAAAAACGCCAAGGCCGGCAAGCCCTTGGCGTTGTCCATTGACCTGCGCCTGCAATACCTGGCCAACCGCGAATTGCGTAACGCGATCATCGAGAACGGCGCCAAGGCCGGCAGCCTGGTGATCATGGACGTGAAGACCGGCGAGATTCTCGCGATGGTCAACCAGCCGACCTACAACCCGAACAACCGTCGCAGCCTGCAGCCGGCGATGATGCGTAACCGCGCGATGATCGACGTGTTCGAGCCGGGTTCGACCATGAAAGCGATCTCGATGAGCGCCGCCATCGAAACCGGTCGCTGGAAACCGAGCGACACCGTCGAGGTGTATCCGGGCTCCTTGCAGATTGGCAAGTACACCATCAAGGACGTTTCCAAGACCGAAGGCCCGGTGCTCGACCTGACCGGCATCCTGATCAACTCCAGTAACGTCGGGATGAGCAAGGTCGCGTTCGATATCGGCGGCGAAACCATTTTCCGTCTGGCGCAGAAACTCGGCCTCGGCCAGGACACCGGCCTGGGCTTCCCGGGTGAACGCGTTGGCAACCTGCCGAATTATCGCGAATGGCGTAAGGCGGAAACCGCCACGCTGTCCTATGGCTACGGTATTTCCGTGACCGCGATCCAGTTGGTCCACGCCTTCTCGGCCCTGGCCAACAACGGCCGCCTCGCGCCGCTGACCCTGATCAAGACCGACAAGGCACCGCAAACCACGCAGGTATTGCCAGAAGCTGTCGCGAAAACCATGCAAACCATGCTGCAACAAGTGATCGAAGCCCCGCGCGGTGTGTTCCGTGCGCAGGTGCCGGCGTATCACGTGGGTGGCAAGTCGGGTACTGCGCGTAAAACCTCGGTTGGCACCAAGGGTTACGCCGAGAACTCCTACCGTTCGCTGTTCGCCGGTTTCGGCCCGATGAGCGATCCACGCTACGCCATCGTGGTCGTAATCGATGAACCGACCAAAGCCGGCTACTTCGGTGGCCTGGTCTCCGCGCCGGTGTTCAGCCGCGTGATGTCGGGCACCCTGCGCCTGATGAACATCACGCCGGACAACCTGCCACCTACTCAACAAGCGAACGCAACACCGGTCGTTCCGCTGAAAGCCAATGGAGGGCGCGGCTGATGTCTCTGAGCCTGAACAAGATTTTCCCTCACGCCGGCCACGATCTACTGATTCGCGAGCTCGCCCTGGATAGCCGCAACGTGCGAGCGGGCGATCTGTTCCTCGCCGTGCCGGGCGGGAAATTCGATGGGCGTGCGCACATTGCCGACGCCTTGCAACGCGGCGCGGCTGCGGTGGCCTATGAGGTGGAGGGCGCCACTGTGCTGCCAATCACCGAGGTTCCCTTGATTCCGGTCAAAGGGCTGGCCGCTCAGTTGTCGGACATCGCCGGACGTTTTTATGGCGAGCCAAGCCATCATCTGAACCTGATCGGCGTGACCGGCACCAACGGCAAAACCAGTGTCACTCAACTGGTTGCCCAGGCGCTGGATCTGCTTGGTCAGCACTGCGGCATCGTCGGCACCCTCGGTTGCGGTTTCTACGGTGCATTGGAAAGCGGCCTGCACACCACGCCGAACCCGATTGCCATGCAGGCGACGCTGGGCGACCTGAAAAAGGCCGGTGCCAAAGCCGTGGCGATGGAAGTTTCTTCCCATGGTCTGGACCAGGGCCGCGTGACGGCACTGGCCTTCGACGTGGCGGTGATGACCAACCTGTCTCGCGATCATCTGGATTACCACGGCACCATGCAGGCCTACGGTGAAGCCAAGGCCAGGCTGTTCGCCTGGGACGATCTGAAATGCCGGGTGGTTAACCTCGACGACGACTTCGGGCGGCAACTGGCTGCTGAAAAACGTGAATCGCGGTTGATCACCTACAGCCTGCTCGACAGCAGTGCCTACCTCTATTGCCGTGAAGCGCAGTTCGACGACGAAGGCGTGCGCGCCACGCTGGTCACGCCGCAGGGTGAACACCATCTACGCAGTACCTTGCTCGGCCGTTTCAACCTGAGCAACGTGCTTGCAGCGGTTGGCGCCTTGCTTGGCCTGGATTACGCACTGGACGAAATTCTCAAGGTGCTGCCGAAGCTCGAAGGCCCGGCCGGTCGCATGCAGCGCCTCGGCGGCGGCACTCAACCCCTGGTGGTAGTCGATTACGCTCACACCCCGGATGCCCTGGAAAAAGTCCTGACGGCCCTGCGTCCACACGCCAAGGGTCGGTTGCTGTGCCTGTTCGGCTGTGGCGGTGACCGCGATCGCGGCAAGCGTCCGTTGATGGCCGAAGTTGTCGAGCGCCTGGCCGATGGCGTGCTGGTGACCGATGACAACCCGCGCACTGAAGATCCATCGGTGATTTTCGATGACATCCGCGCCGGTTTCACGGCTGTGGATAAAGTGGAGTTCGTTGCCGGTCGTGGTCAGGCGATTGCCCGGCTGATCGCCAGTGCCTCGGTGGACGACGTGATTGTCCTGGCCGGCAAAGGTCACGAGGACTATCAGGAAATCAACGGCGAGCGTCATGCCTTTTCCGATCTGGTCGAGGCCGATCATGCCTTGACCGCATGGGAGGTGGCCCATGCTTAAGGCCTTGCAACTGAGCGAGCTGACCGGCGCGCTGAATGCTCGCCTGGTGTCGACCGATGCCAGTTTCGACGGCGTCAGCATCGACAGCCGCGCCATCAAGCCGGGTCAGCTGTTTATTGCCCTGACCGGTCCGCGCTTCGATGGTCATGATTATCTGAATGAAGTCGCTGCCCTGGGCGCCGTGGCCGCGCTGGTCGAGCGCGAAGTCGCCGACAGCACACTGCCGCAGTTACTGGTCAGCGATACTCGTCAGGCACTCGGGCAGTTGGGTGCGCTCAATCGCGCCGCCTACACCCATCCGGTCGCGGCTGTCACCGGTTCGAGCGGCAAGACCACGGTGAAGGAAATGCTGGCGAGCATCCTGCGCACCCGTGGCCCGGTACTGGCGACCCGTGGCAACCTGAACAACGACCTCGGTGTGCCGCTGACCCTGCTCGAACTGGCGCCGGAGCATACGGCGGCAGTGATCGAACTCGGTGCATCGCGCCTCGGTGAAATTGCCTACACCGTTGGCCTGACCAAACCACACGTGGCCATTCTCAACAATGCCGGGACCGCCCACGTCGGCGAGTTCGGTGGCCCGGAAAAAATCGTCGAAGCCAAGGGTGAGATCATCGAAGGGCTGGAGGCCGATGGCGTCGCAGTGCTCAATCTCGACGACAAGGCATTCGGTATCTGGAAGACGCGTGCCGGTGCTCGCAAGGTGCTGACGTTTGCATTGAGCAACACCAGTGCCGATTTCTACGCCAGTGACCTGGCCACCGATGCCCGTGGCTGCCCGGCATTCAATCTGCACAGCCCTGAAGGTGTAGAGCGCGTTCAACTGAACCTGCTCGGCACCCATAACGTCGCCAATGCCATGGCCGCCGCCGCTGCCGCCCATGCCCTGGGTGTGTCGCTGTTCGGTATCGCCACCGGTCTTGGTGCGGTGCAACCGGTCAAGGGTCGCACTGTCGCGCAATTGGCCAGCAATGGCATGCGCGTGATCGATGACACTTACAACGCCAACCCCACCTCCATGTGCGCTGCCGTTGATATACTGGCCGGCTTTTCCGGTCGCACCGTCCTGGTGCTCGGGGATATCGGCGAGTTGGGCGAATGGGCGGAGCAGGGGCACCGCGACGTGGGCGAGTACGCCCGTGGCAAGGTTTGCGCGCTGTACGCCGTCGGGCCAATGATGGCTCACGCCGTGAAGGCATTCGGTCCAGAGGCTTTTCACTTCAGCACGCAGGCTGAACTGATCAATGCCCTGGGCGCCGAGCAAGACACAAACACCACCATTTTGATCAAGGGGTCGCGCAGCGCTGCGATGGAAAACGTCGTCGCCGCCTTGTGCGGGTCCAGCCTGGAGAAACATTAATGCTGCTGCTGCTAGCGGAGTATCTGCAACAGTTCTACAAAGGCTTCGCGGTCTTCCAGTACCTGACCCTGCGCGGGATTCTCGGTGTACTGACCGCGCTGGTCTTGTCGCTGTGCTACGGCCCGTGGATGATCCGCACTTTGCAGAACCGTCAGATCGGTCAATCCGTTCGCAATGACGGCCCGCAGTCGCACCTGTCCAAGTCGGGCACACCGACCATGGGCGGTGCGCTGATCCTGTCGTCCATCGGCGTCAGTACCCTGCTTTGGGCTGACCTGAGCAACCGTTACGTCTGGGTCGTACTGCTGGTGACCTTGCTGTTCGGCGCCATCGGCTGGGTCGACGACTACCGCAAGGTGATCGAGAAAAACTCCCGTGGCTTGCCAAGCCGCTGGAAGTATTTCTGGCAATCGGTGTTCGGCCTGGGCGCGGCGATCTTCCTTTACATGACTGCCGCCACGCCGGTGGAAACCACGCTGATCCTGCCGATGCTCAAGGACTACAGCATTCCACTGGGCGCAGGCTTCATCGTCCTCACCTATTTCGTGATTGTCGGTTCGAGCAACGCGGTCAACCTGACCGACGGCCTCGACGGCCTGGCGATCATGCCGACGGTGATGGTGGGCGGCGGCCTGGGCATTTTCTGCTACCTGTCGGGTAACGTGAAGTTCGCCGAATACCTGCTGATTCCCTATGTACCGGGCGCGGGCGAACTGATCGTGTTCTGCGGCGCACTGATTGGCGCCGGTCTGGGCTTCCTGTGGTTCAACACCTATCCGGCACAAGTCTTCATGGGTGACGTCGGCGCACTGGCGCTGGGCGCGGCCCTGGGCACCATCGCGGTGATCGTCCGTCAGGAAATCGTCCTGTTTATCATGGGCGGCGTGTTCGTGATGGAAACCCTGTCAGTGGTCATTCAGGTCGCCTCTTTTAAACTGACCGGTCGCCGCGTATTCCGCATGGCGCCCATTCACCACCACTTTGAACTCAAGGGTTGGCCTGAGCCACGAGTGATCGTCCGTTTCTGGATCATCACCGTGATTCTCGTGCTGATCGGCCTTGCCACCCTGAAGCTGAGGTAGAAACTCGTGTCTCTGATCGCTTCTGACCACTTCCGCATCGTTGTCGGCCTCGGCAAGAGCGGCATGTCCCTGGTTCGCTTCCTGGCGAACCGGGGCGTGGCGTTTGCTGTGGCCGATACGCGGGAAAATCCACCGGAACTGGCCACGCTCAAGCGTGACTATCCGCACGTGGAAGTGCGTTGTGGCGAGCTGGACGTCGAATTCCTGTGCCGCGCCGACGAGCTCTACGTGAGCCCCGGCCTGGCGCTGGCGACCCCGGCCCTGCAGGCCGCCGCCGCCCGTGGCGTGAAATTGTCCGGTGACATCGAGCTGTTCGCGCGTAACGCGAAGGCGCCGATCGTGGCCATCAGCGGTTCCAACGCGAAAAGCACCGTCACCACCCTGGTCGGCGAAATGGCAGCGGCGGCGGGCAAGCGCGTTGCCGTCGGTGGCAACCTCGGTACACCGGCCCTGGATCTGCTGCGCGACGACGTCGAGCTGTACGTGATGGAGTTGTCGAGTTTCCAGCTGGAGACCACCGATCAACTCAACGCCGAAGTGGCGACCGTGCTCAATGTCAGCGAAGACCACATGGACCGTTACAGCGGTCTGCCGGCCTATCACCTGGCCAAGCACCGGATCTTCCGTGGTGCCAGACAGTTTGTGGTCAATCGCCAGGATGCCCTGAGCCGTCCGTTGATGGGTGAGGGCCAACCGTGCTGGACCTTCGGCCTGAGCAAACCGGACTTCAAAGCCTTCGGCATCCGTGAAGAAGACGGCGAGAAATACCTGGCCTTCGAATTCCAGAACCTGATGCCGGTGCGTGAGTTGAAGATTCGTGGCGCCCACAACCAGTCCAACGCCTTGGCGGCCCTGGCCTTGGGCCATGCGGTCGGCCTGCCGTTCGATGCCATGCTGTCGAGCCTGCGCACCTTCGCCGGTCTCGAGCATCGCTGCCAATGGGTCCGCGACCTTGATGGCGTGGGTTACTACAACGACTCCAAGGCCACCAACGTCGGTGCCGCGTTGGCCGCCATCGAAGGCCTGGGCGCGGACATCGACGGCAAGGTCGTGCTGATCGCCGGTGGTGATGGCAAGGGTGCCGAGTTCAAGGACCTGCGCGATCCGGTAGCGGCCAACTGCCGCGCCGTGGTGTTGATGGGCCGCGACTCGGACAAGATCGGCGACGCCATTGGCGACGCCGTTCCGCTGATCCGCGTCGCTTCCCTGGTCGAAGCCGTCGAACAATGCCGCGCCGCCGCCCAGCCGGGCGACGTGGTGCTGCTGTCACCAGCCTGCGCCAGCTTCGACATGTTCAAGAACTACGAAGACCGTGGTCACCAGTTCGTCCAAGCCGTGGAGGATCTGGCATGAGCCTCAAAGGCATCATCAAGCCGTATCCATCGCCGCTCATCACCGGGCGCGGTATCGACCTCGACTTCCCGATGCTCGCCGGTTGCCTGACGCTGCTCGGCCTGGGACTGATCATGATTGCCTCGGCATCGACCGAAGTGGCGGCCGTGCAGTCGGGCAGCGCGCTGTATTACATGATCCGCCACCTTATTTACGTGGTGCTGGGCCTGGGTGCCTGCATCGTCACCATGATGATCCCGATCGCCACCTGGCAGCGCCTGGGCTGGCTGATGTTGCTGGGTGCTTTCGGCTTGCTGATCATGGTGATCATTCCGGGGATCGGCCGTGAGGTTAACGGCTCGATGCGCTGGATCGGCTTCAGTTTCTTCAACGTCCAGCCTTCCGAGATCGCCAAGGTGTTCGTGGTGATCTACCTCGCCGGTTATCTGGTGCGTCGCCAGAAAGAAGTGCGTGAAAGCTGGATGGGCTTCTTCAAGCCGTTCATCGTGCTGTTGCCGATGGCGGGTCTGCTGCTGATGGAGCCGGACTTCGGTGCCACCGTCGTGATGATGGGGGCGGCGGCGGCAATGCTGTTCCTTGGCGGCGTCGGGCTGTTCCGTTTCTCCCTGATGGTGGTGCTGGCCGTCGGCGCGGTGGTGCTGTTGATTCAAATGCAGCCGTATCGGATGGCGCGCCTGACCAACTTCGCCGACCCGTGGGCCGACCAGTTCGGTGCCGGTTATCAGTTGTCCCAGGCATTGATCGCTTTCGGTCGCGGCGAATGGCTGGGCGTTGGCCTGGGCAACAGCGTGCAGAAACAGTTCTACCTGCCTGAGGCCCACACTGACTTCGTGTTCTCGGTCCTGGCCGAAGAGCTGGGCGCGGTGGGTTCGTTGTGCACCGTGGCACTGTTTGTCTTCGTGTGTATTCGTGGCATGTACATCGGACTGTGGGCCGAGAAGGCCAAGCAGTTCTTCGCCGCCTATGTTGCCTACGGCCTGTCGTTCCTGTGGATCGGCCAGTTCCTGATCAACATCGGCGTGAACGTCGGCCTGTTGCCGACCAAGGGGCTGACCCTGCCGTTCCTCAGTTACGGCGGCAGTTCGTTGGTGATCTGCTGTGCCTGTCTCGGCTTGTTGCTGCGCATCGAGTGGGAAAGTCGAACCCACCTGGGCAGCGAGGAGATGGAGTTCCATGAGAGCGACTTCGCCGAGGAGCCGCACCATGGGCGCTAACGTGATGATCATGGCCGGCGGCACCGGGGGCCACGTGTTCCCGGCGCTGGCCTGTGCCCGCGAATTCCAGGCGCGCGGCTATACCGTGCACTGGCTCGGTACCCCGCGTGGCATCGAGAACGATCTGGTGCCGGCAGCCGGCATCGAACTGCACCGGATCAACGCCAGCGGTCTGCGGGGCAAGGGCAAATTGTCCCTGCTCAAGGCACCGTTCATGTTGTTCAAGTCGGTCTGGCAGGCACGGACGATCATTCGCCGTCTGCAACCGGTCTGCGTCGTGGGCTTTGGTGGCTTTGTGACCGGCCCTGGCGGTGTCGCAGCCAAACTGGCCGGTGTGCCGGTGATCGTTCATGAACAGAACGCCGTGGCCGGTACCGCCAATCGGTTGCTGGTGCCGTTGGCCGCCCGAGTCTGTGAAGCGTTCCCCGACACCTTTACCCTGTCGGACAGCCGCCGGACCACCGGTAACCCGGTGCGCACCGAGCTGTTCCTCGAGACATCGCGACCTGCCCTGGCCGGTCGCAAGGCGCGTTTGCTGATCCTGGGCGGAAGCCTGGGCGCAGAGCCGTTGAACAAGTTGCTGCCTGAAGCCCTGTCGCAAGTCGCTGCCGATTTGCGTCCGGAAGTGTTCCATCAGGCCGGCAAAAACCACGATGAAGTGACTGCAGAGCGCTATCGCGCGGCTGGCGTCGAGGCGCAGGTGCAGCCCTTCATCAAAGACATGGCCCAAGCCTACAGCTGGGCCGACCTGGTGGTCTGTCGCGCAGGTGCGCTGACCATCAGTGAACTGGCCGCCGCCGGTCTGCCCTCGATGCTGGTGCCTTTGCCCCATGCCATCGACGATCACCAGACCCGCAACGCCGAATATTTGGCCCGTGAAGGCGCAGCCTTCCTGATGCCACAAAGAACGACTGGTGCAGCGGATCTTGCCGCTCGCCTGACAGAGGTCCTGATGCAACCACAACGACTCAACGAAATGGCTACCGCGGCACGCCGCCTGGCCAAACCCGATGCCACCCGTAACGTCGTCGATAGCTGCCTGGAGGTGGCCCATGGTTGAGAGTCAGAAAGCCATGCCTCAACCGGAAATGCGCCGCATCCGTCGCATCCACTTCGTCGGTATCGGCGGTGTGGGCATGTGCGGGATCGCCGAAGTGCTGCTGAACCTGGGTTATGCCGTGTCCGGCTCCGACCTGAAGGCGTCCCCGGTCACCGAGCGCCTGGAATCCTTCGGGGCGCAGATCTTCATCGGCCACCGCGCCGAGAACGCCGCCGCCGCTGACGTACTGGTGGTGTCGAGCGCCGTGAACACGTCCAACCCGGAAGTCGCTACTGCGCTGGAACGCCGCATTCCGGTGGTACCGCGTGCAGAGATGCTGGCTGAGCTGATGCGTTATCGCCACGGTATCGCCGTTGCCGGTACCCACGGCAAAACCACCACCACCAGCCTGATCGCCTCGGTGTTCGCCGCCGGTGGCCTGGACCCGACGTTCGTCATCGGTGGCCGCCTGAATGCCGCGGGCACCAATGCCCAGCTTGGCACCAGCCGCTACCTGATTGCCGAAGCCGACGAAAGCGACGCCAGCTTCCTGCACTTGCAGCCGCTGGTGGCCGTGGTCACCAACATCGACGCCGACCACATGGCGACCTACGACGGTGACTTCAACAAGCTGAAGAAAACCTTCGTCGAGTTCCTGCACAACCTGCCGTTCTATGGTCTGGCAGTGGTGTGCCTGGACGATCCGGTGGTGCGTGAAATCCTCCCGCAGGTCAAGCGTCCGACCGTCACCTACGGCTTCGGCGAAGACTGCGACGTGCGCGCCATCAACGTGCGCCAGCAAGGCATGCAGACCTTCTTCACCGTGCTGCGCCCTGACCGCGAGCCGCTGGACGTGTCGGTGAACATGCCGGGCAACCACAACGTCTTGAACGCACTGGCAACCATCTGCATCGCCACCGACGAAGGCGTCAGCGATGAAGCCATCGTCCAGGGCCTGTCCGGCTTCCAGGGTGTCGGCCGACGCTTCCAGGTCTACGGCGAACTGCCGGTGGACGGCGGCAACGTGATGCTGGTCGATGACTACGGCCACCACCCGACCGAAGTCGCGGCTGTGATCAAGGCCGTGCGCGGTGGCTGGCCGGAGCGCCGCCTGGTGATGGTCTACCAGCCACACCGTTACAGCCGCACCCGCGACCTCTACGACGATTTCGTCAATGTGCTGGCCGACGCCAACGTACTGCTGCTGATGGAGGTCTATCCGGCCGGCGAAGAGCCGATTCCGGGTGCCGACAGCCGCAAACTGTGCAACAGCATCCGTCAGCGTGGTCAGCTCGACCCGATCTACATCGAGCGTGGTGTCGACCTCGCGCCTGTGGTCAAGCCGCTGCTGCGTGCCGGCGACATCCTGCTGTGCCAGGGCGCCGGTGATATCGGCGGTCTCGCACCAAAACTATTGAAAAGTGAGTTGTTCGCCGGTGCCGTTGCCGCACCGGAGAAGGGGAAGTTGAAATGACTGCTGCCTACGCCAACCTGGTCTCCACGATCGCGCCGAAAGACTTCGGCCGCGTCGCCGTGCTGTTCGGCGGCAAGAGTGCCGAGCGCGAGGTGTCCCTGAAGTCGGGCAACGCGGTTCTCGACGCGCTGCTAAGTGCCGGTGTCGACGCGTTCGGCCTCGACGTGGGCGATGACCTGCTGCAGCGTCTGCAGAGCGAAAAGATCGACCGCGCCTTCATCATCCTCCACGGTCGTGGCGGTGAAGACGGCAGCATGCAGGGCCTGCTCGAATGCCTGGGCATTCCGTACACCGGCAGCGGCATCCTGGCGTCGGCCCTGGCGATGGACAAACTGCGCACCAAGCAGGTCTGGCACAGCCTGGGCATTCCGACGCCACGTCACGCAGTACTTTGCAGCGAGGCCGATTGTATTTCGGCAGCGACGGAACTGGGCTTCCCTTTGATCGTCAAACCGGCCCATGAAGGTTCAAGTATCGGTATGGCCAAAGTGAGTTCCGCGTCCGAATTGATCGACGCATGGAAAGCGGCCAGTACCTACGATTCGCAAGTGTTGGTCGAGCAATGGATTCACGGTCCGGAGTTCACCATCGCCACCCTGCGTGACCAGGTGTTGCCTCCGATTGCCCTGGGCACGACGCACAGCTTCTACGACTACGACGCCAAGTACATCGCCAACGATACCCAGTACCGCATTCCATGCGGTCTGGACAGCGCCAAGGAACAGGAACTCATGGAACTCACGGCGAAAGCCTGTGAAGCGCTGGGTATCGCCGGTTGGGGCAGGGCAGACGTGATGCAAGACGCCGAAGGGCAGTTCTGGTTCCTGGAAGTCAACACCGCACCGGGCATGACCGATCACAGCCTGGTGCCGATGGCGGCCCGTGCCGCCGGTCTGGATTTCCAGCAACTGGTCCTGGCCATTCTGGCCGAGAGCGTTGCCGGCAATGCTGCCGGTCACCAAGAGTCGACGAGAGGTTAAGGCCATGCAAGGCGCCCAGCTCAGACATCAGCCTACCGCACCGACCGGCCGCAAGCCGGTACCGCGGGGTGCCAGCCGAATGGTGGCCAAAGAGCCGATGTCCGCGCGCCTGCCGAAAGCCAACTTCGGTTTTCTCAAAGCGTTGTTCTGGCCGGTACTGCTGGTGGCGTTGGGGTTCGGTACTTACGAAGGCGCGACACGCTTGTTGCCGTATGCCGACCGGCCGATCACCAAAATCAACGTGCAGGGCGACCTGAGTTACATCAGCCAGCAAGCGGTGCAGCAGCGGATCGCCCCGTACGTGGCGTCGAGTTTCTTCACCATCGACCTGGCGAGCATGCGTACCGAGCTTGAAACGATGCCATGGATTGCCCACGCCGAAGTGCGCAGGGTGTGGCCGGATCAAGTGGTGATCCGCCTGGAAGAACAACTGCCGGTGGCCCGTTGGGGTGACGAATCGCTGTTGAACAACCAGGGCCAGGCCTTCACCCCGCGCGAGCTGGCGAACTACGAACATTTGCCCCAGCTGTTCGGCCCGCAGCGGGCCCAGCAGCAGGTGATGCAGCAGTACCAGGTGTTGAGTCAGATGCTCCGGCCTCTGGGCTTCTCGATTGCACGCCTGGAATTGCGTGAACGCGGCAGCTGGTTCCTGACCACCGGACCCGGCAGTGCCGGCCCGGGGATCGAACTGCTGCTCGGACGCGGCAACCAGGTGGAAAAGATGCGCCGCTTCATCGCCATCTATGACAAGACGCTCAAAGAACAGATTACGAACATTGCGCGCATCGATCTGCGCTACGCCAACGGCCTCGCCGTTGGCTGGCGGGAACCTGTAGCGCCCACGGCAGCCCAACCCGCTGTCGCGAAGAATTAAGAAGAGGCAGGACCCATGGCAAACGTGCAAAGCGGCAAAATGATCGTCGGTCTCGATATCGGCACCTCCAAGGTGGTGGCGCTGGTAGGCGAGGTCGCGGACGACGGCACGCTGGAAATCGTCGGGATCGGTACCCATCCATCCCGTGGCCTGAAAAAAGGCGTGGTGGTGAATATCGAATCCACCGTGCAATCGATCCAGCGCGCCATCGAAGAAGCGCAGTTGATGGCCGGTTGCCGCATTCACTCGGCATTCGTCGGCGTGGCCGGCAATCACATCCGCAGCCTGAACTCCCACGGCATCGTGGCGATTCGTGATCGCGAAGTCAGCTCGGCCGACCTCGAGCGCGTGCTCGACGCTGCCCAGGCCGTGGCGATCCCGGCTGACCAGCGCGTGCTGCACACCTTGCCGCAAGACTACGTGATCGATAACCAGGAAGGCGTCCGCGAGCCGCTGGGCATGTCCGGCGTGCGTCTGGAAGCCAAGGTCCACGTGGTCACCTGCGCCGTCAATGCCGCGCAGAACATTGAAAAATGCGTGCGTCGCTGCGGCCTGGAAATCGACGACATCATTCTCGAGCAGCTGGCTTCCGCCTACTCGGTGCTGACCGATGACGAGAAAGAGCTGGGCGTGTGCCTGGTGGACATCGGTGGCGGTACCACCGACATCGCGATCTTCACCGAAGGTGCGATCCGTCACACCGCGGTCATCCCGATTGCCGGTGACCAGGTGACCAACGACATCGCCATGGCGTTGCGCACTCCGACCCAGTACGCCGAAGAAATCAAGATTCGCTACGCCTGCGCCCTGGCCAAACTGGCCGGTGCCGGTGAAACCATCAAGGTGCCAAGTGTTGGCGACCGTCCGCCCCGCGAACTGTCCCGCCAGGCCCTGGCCGAAGTGGTCGAGCCGCGCTACGACGAACTGTTCACGCTGATCCAGGCCGAACTGCGCCGCAGCGGCTACGAAGACCTGATCCCGGCCGGCATCGTGCTGACCGGCGGTACCGCGAAGATGGAAGGCGCTACCGAGCTGGCCGAGGAAATCTTCCACATGCCAGTGCGCCTGGGTGTACCGCATGGTGTGAAAGGTCTGGATGACGTGGTCCGCAACCCGATCTATTCCACCGGCGTCGGCCTGTTGATGTACGGCCTGCAGAAGCAGTCCGACGGCATCTCGTTCTCGGGCATCGGCAGCCGCGACAGCTACAGCAACGAAGAGCCACAGGCTCCGCTGCTGGACCGCCTGAAGAAGTGGGTCCAGGGCAATTTCTGAAGATTTACCGCAACACCGTTACACCGAAGCACGCAGTAGGCGAAAAAACTAGAGAATGTAAAGGAGAGGGAAAATGTTCGAACTCGTAGACAACATCCCCGCAAGCCCGGTAATCAAAGTTATCGGTGTCGGCGGTGGCGGCGGCAACGCTGTCAACCACATGGTCAAGAGCAACATCGAAGGCGTCGAGTTCATCTGCGCCAACACCGATGCTCAAGCGCTGAAAAACATCGGCGCGCGTACCATCCTGCAACTGGGCACCGGCGTGACCAAGGGCCTGGGCGCTGGCGCCAACCCTGAAGTCGGCCGTCAAGCCGCTCTGGAAGACCGTGAGCGCATTGCCGAAGTCCTGCAGGGCACCAACATGGTGTTCATCACCACTGGCATGGGCGGCGGTACCGGTACCGGTGCTGCGCCGATCATCGCCGAAGTGGCCAAGGAAATGGGCATCCTCACCGTTGCGGTGGTGACCCGTCCGTTCCCGTTCGAAGGCCGCAAGCGTATGCAGATCGCCGACGAAGGCATCCGCATGCTCTCCGAAAGCGTCGACTCGTTGATCACCATTCCCAACGAGAAGCTGCTGACCATCCTCGGTAAAGACGCCAGCCTGCTGTCGGCTTTCGCCAAGGCTGACGATGTACTGGCCGGAGCCGTTCGCGGTATCTCCGACATCATCAAGCGTCCGGGCATGATCAACGTCGACTTCGCCGACGTGCGTACCGTGATGAGCGAAATGGGCATGGCGATGATGGGCACTGGCTGCGCCAGCGGTCCGAACCGTGCACGAGAGGCCACCGAAGCGGCCATTCGCAACCCGCTGCTGGAAGACGTGAACCTGCAAGGCGCTCGCGGCATCCTGGTAAACATCACCGCCGGTCCGGATCTGTCCCTGGGCGAATACTCCGACGTGGGCAGCATCATCGAGGCATTCGCTTCGGAACACGCGATGGTCAAGGTCGGTACCGTTATCGATCCGGACATGCGCGACGAGCTGCACGTGACTGTCGTTGCAACCGGTCTGGGCGCTAAAATCGAGAAGCCTGTGAAGGTCATCGACAATACCGTTCACACTTCGATGGCTGCACAGCCACAACAACAGGCCCCTGTTCGTCAGGAAGCTCCAGCGGTGAACTACCGTGACCTGGACCGTCCGACCGTCATGCGCAACCAGGCCCAGGCCGGTGCTGCGACTGCCGCGAAGATGAATCCGCAAGATGACCTGGACTACCTGGACATCCCGGCTTTCCTGCGTCGTCAGGCCGATTGATGAAATGTATCAGGGCTATGAAGGTGATTGGTGTTCAGCAAAGGCGTGGTCTGCTATCATCGCCAGCCTTTGTTGATACCAGTTCGCAATTTGCGCTGAAGCGGCCCATGCCATGATTAAACAACGCACCCTGAAGAATATTATCCGTGCCACAGGTGTCGGCCTGCACTCCGGGGAGAAGGTCTATCTGACCCTCAAGCCAGCGCCTGTCGACACTGGCATTGTGTTTTGTCGCGCCGACCTCGATCCCGTGGTGCAGATTCCTGCCCGCGCGGAAAACGTTGGTGAAACCACTATGTCGACCACGCTCGTTAACGGTGACGTCAAAGTGGACACGGTAGAGCACTTGCTCTCGGCCATGGCAGGCCTGGGCATCGATAACGCCTACGTCGAGCTCTCCGCGTCCGAAGTCCCGATCATGGATGGTAGCGCCGGACCTTTCGTATTCCTGATTCAATCGGCTGGCCTGGAAGAACAGGACGCCGCCAAGAAGTTCATCCGCATCCTGCGTGAAGTGACAGTGGAAGATGGCGACAAGCGCGCTACTTTCGTCCCTTTCGAAGGGTTCAAAGTGAGCTTCGAGATCGATTTCGATCACCCGGTTTTCCGTGACCGCACCCAAAGTGCAAGCGTGGATTTTTCCAGCACTTCGTTCGTAAAAGAAGTCAGCCGCGCCCGTACCTTTGGTTTCATGAGTGACATCGAGTACCTGCGCAAGCACAACCTCGCACTCGGCGGCAGTGTTGAAAACGCTATTGTGGTCGACGCCGATGGCGTACTGAACGAAGACGGCCTTCGCTATGAAGACGAATTCGTGAAGCACAAGATTCTCGATGCAATTGGTGACCTCTACCTGCTGGGCAATAGCCTGATTGGTGAGTTCAAGGGCTTCAAGTCCGGCCACGCACTGAACAACCAGCTGCTGCGCAAGTTGATTGAGCAGACAGATGCCTGGGAAGTCGTGACGTTCGAAGACGCCAGCACTGCACCGATCTCTTACATGCGCCCGGTTGCGGCCGTGTAAGCAAAAAACCTCTCTAGTTTTTTAAAGGCTACCTTCGGGTGGCCTTTTTTTATGTCCGAAGTTTGTAGTGCCTGGGCTGGCCTCATCGCGAGCAAGCTCGCTCCCACAGTTGATTGCATTCCCCTGTGGGAGCGAGCTTGCTCGCGATGGCGTCCTCCCATCCAATGAAAATCCTATTCGGCACAAACCACCCGGTTACGCCCCCTCTCCTTGGCCTGATACAGCGCCTTGTCCGCATTGAATAGCAACTGTTCCAGGGTGATATCGCTGGTCGCTGTCCAGGTGGCAATACCGATACTCACGCTCATCGGTCGCTCACCGGCGTCGACCAGTGGCAGTTTTTGTACAGCCTCACGAATATGTTCGGCAATCTGCCGTGCACCGTCACCGCTTGTTTCGGCCAGGATCACCGAAAACTCTTCGCCCCCGTAGCGCGCCACCAGATCTGTGGGGCGGTGGACATTGGCACTGATGACCTCGGCCAATGCCCGTAACGCTTCGTCGCCGGCCTGATGCCCGTGCCGGTCATTGAAGGCCTTGAAGTGATCGGCATCGATCATCAGCAACGACAACGGCTTGCCACTGCGCTGCGCGCGAAACCATTCATGGCGCAGAGTCTGATCAAGGGATCGGCGGTTGGCCACGCCGGTCAAGGCATCGGTGGCCGCCAGTTGCGACAATTCCTGCTCGGCACTCTGGCGCAGGCGCAGTTCGCGGCAGAGCAGCCAGGTCAACCACAGCAAACCTATGCACAAAACCCCGGTAGCACCGCTGATCACATAGGCCGTACGGTTCCAGGTGGCGAACACCTCATCCACAGAAAGGGCCACGATGACAGTCAGTGGCAGGTTGCCGACCCGGGTAAAGGTGTACAAGCGCCGTTGATGGTCGACACTCGACACACTCTCAAAGGTGCCATTGCGCTCCTGCAGCATGCGTACGACGTTGGGGCGGCTGGAGAAGCTTTTGCCGATGGAGTGCGGTTCCCGGTACGGCTTCTGCGCCAGGAGGATCCCGTCATTGTTGATGATGCCCAGCGTACTGCCGGTGCCGATGTCGAGGCTGTTGAACAACTGATCGAAGTAGCTCATGCGCATCGAGGCTACCGCGACTCCCAGAAACTCACCCGTGGGCGAGGAAATGCGCCGGCTGAAACTGATGCGCCATTGGTCGTTGTCATCGCAGTCGCAGCGCGGCTTGAACGGTCGGCTGATAAACATGCCGGTATCACGATTGAAGACATGGGCCAGGAAATAATCGCGGTCAGCGAAGTTACCCGGTTTCGGTTCGATCAACGATGAGTCGGCCAGCACGTCGCCGTGCTTGTCCAGCAGCAGGATGTCGCCCTTGTAGCGCGCGGTGGTGGAGCGGTCGAACAGCGCCAGATGACGAATCTGCGGCGAAACCTGTTTCAGGTCGTCCCGTTGGGCAGCGGCGATCAGGCCCTGCAAGGTCAGGTCATAGAGCTCGACCGTACGCAGGACATCGGCATCGATCAGTTGCGCAATGGTGGTCGCGCTGCGTGTGGCGATCTGCTGGGCGTAGGCGTGTTCGCGGATCAGCAGAAAAGTGACGATGCACAGGATCGAGATGACCGTCAGGGTGCTGCCGAAGATCACCATGATCTCGGGTCGCCCGGACGGGCCTTGAAAATGTGGGGTGCGGCTTGCGGTCATAGGGCTGACGTCTGCTAAAGGGACGTTGTAAGCGTAGTTGCATTAACGTAGCAGCCGGGTGAATCGTGCCTGTTGCTCTAACGACTGATCAATGGCGTGGGCATCAGCGCTTGTCGTTGCGAAAATTGCAATGAAAGTTGAATCGCCATTGTAAAAAAAGCCGCTGAAAACAGCGGCTTTGCAGACAACTTTTCAAAGGGAAGAGCCGATGAACAGTGTCGTGGGAAGCGGGAGTGAACGGTGCGGATCAGCTGTCCTTCTCGACCTGTGGCCGGGCCTGAGTGGTCGAGGCTTGCGGGGCTTGGGCGTCTTGCGCAGCCTTGGCCGTCATCTCGATCTGATGCTCTTCGAGCGCTGCAGCGCGTGCGGCGTTATGTGCGACGAAAGTCTGCGATTCTTCCGCCATCGCCAGTGGCGACAGGAACAAAGAGGACAAAACGAAAGCGCTGGCAATACCCATACGGTTGGACATCTTTAAAACCTTCTTGCTTGGCAAGTGCTGTTTGGTGCGGGCAAAGATAAGGATCTTGAGCGAGGGGAAAAAGAGCGGATTCATGAAAGGACTGTTGCGACTTGAGCAACAGTTGGTGGTGTCGAGCTCTTTTGTGGCGAGGGAGCTTGCTCCCGCTCGGCTGCGCAGCAGTCGCAGGTCCGAGGAACATGGACTGTCTGAAAGAACGCGCGCTCAGGTTTTTAGGGCTGCTTCGCAGCCCAGCGCGAGCAAGCTCGCTCGCCACAGTAGTTTGTGTTTTTCAGACAGGAAGATGAATCCCGAACGTATTCATCCCATGGTCACTGCGCACGAACACATCGCCGCCATGCATCAATGCAATCGCCTTGACGATGGCCAGCCCAAGGCCATGATTGTGGCCGCTGTTGCTGCGCGAGGCATCGACCCGGTAGAAGCGTTCGAACAGCCGTGGCAGGTGTTCGCGGGCAATCGGTGAGCCGGGGTTGGCGACGCCGATGCTGACCTGATGTTCGGCGGCTTCAATGTGCACTTCAATCACCTGGCCGGGCGCAGTGTGCTGCACCGCGTTGTTCAGCAGATTGATCAACGCCCGGCGCAGATGGGCGATCTCGATGCTCACTTGCGCGTCACCACTGACCTCTACCTGGACCTGAGCGTCCTCGAGAATGAAGTCCAGATACTCCAGGGTCGTGGCCACTTCATCGGCCAGCGACGTGGACGTCAGTTTGGTCGCCTTGCTGCCCTGATCGGCACTGGCCAGGAACAGCATGTCGTTGATGATCGAACGCAGCCGCTCAAGCTCTTCGAGGTTCGATTGCAGCACTTCAAAGTAATGCTCGGCGGAGCGTCCGCGGGTCAATGCAACCTGGGTCTGGCCGATCAGGTTGGTCAGTGGCGAGCGCAGTTCGTGGGCGACGTCGGCATTGAACGATTCAAGGCGTGAGTAAGCCTGCTCGACCCGTTCCAGGGTCGAGTTGAACGAGCTGACGAACTGATCGAGTTCCGGCGGCAACGGTGACAATCGCAAGCGCCCCGAGCGCAACGGCGGGGCCAGACGCCGGGCTTCCTGGGACAGTTTGATCAGCGGCTTCAGCCCGATCCGCGCCACCCAATAACCCAGTGCCGAGGCCAGTAGCACGCCGACAATCGCCAGGCTGATCAGCGCAATCAACAGTTGATGCTGGGTATGGAAAAACGTCTCGGTGTCGATGGCGATCATGAAGCGCAGCGGTGGGCGCTGGTCCTTGGCCGGGAATTCGCTGACCAACACTTTCAGCGGATAGGGGTGATCCGGCAGATGCATGTCGCGCATGCCCAGTGGCCCTTGGGCAAAGGTGCGGACCTGCGGGGTCAGGTTGCCGTATTCGTAATGCGGATCGCCGCTGATGATCCAGAAGCTGATGCGCTTGTCTTCTTCGCTCAGCAGGTTGAGCTTGTTGTTGATCTTCACCCAATGCTCAGGCGTGCCGTAACGGCCGACCGTGGATTCGAGCACGCTGTAGCGCGCATCCAGCTCGGCTTCGGGCAACAGGCCCAGGCCTTTGTCGACCTGCTGGTACAAGGCCCAGCCGATCAACAGGAACACAAGCAGCGCCACTAGCGTGAACATCCCGCTCAGGCGCAAGGCGATACTGTTACTGGACACCACGGCTCTCCAGCACATAACCCATGCCGCGAATGGTGTGCAGCAATTTCTCTTCGAACGGCCCGTCGAGCTTGGCCCGCAGGCGTTTGATCGCGACTTCGACGACGTTGGCGTCGCTGTCGAAATTGATGTCCCAGACCATCTCGGCAATGGCGGTTTTCGAGAGAATTTCACCCTGGCGGCGCGCCAATACGCTGAGCAGCGAGAACTCCTTGGCGGTCAGGTCCAGTCGTGTGCCAGCGCGGGTCGCCTTGCGGCTGATCAAATCTATCCACAGGTCGGCAATGCTCACTTGCACCGCTTCATGACCGCCGCTGCGCCGGGTCAGTGCTTGCAGGCGTGCCACCAGCTCAAGGAAGGAAAACGGTTTGCCCAGGTAATCATCGGCGCCGTCACGCAGGCCCCTGATGCGATCTTCCACACGCTCGCGGGCGGTGAGCATGATCACCGGGGTCTGCTTGCGCGCACGCAAGGCGCGCAACACGCCGAAGCCGTCGAGGCCCGGCAACATCACGTCGAGGACGATCACCGCGTAGTCGCTCTCCAGCGCCAGATGCAGGCCTTCGACCCCATCCCGCGCCAGGTCCACGGTGTAACCCTGTTCCGTCAGGCCGCGGTGCAGATAGTCCGCGGTTTTTTCTTCGTCTTCGATAATCAGGACGCGCATGACCCCGCCTCAGTCTGTGGTCGCCAGCGTCGGTACTGGCAAAGGTTTGGGCCTATGAAATAACCGCTCCAGCCACAAGTATATGACCGGCGTGGTGAACAGCGTCAGCGCCTGGCTCACCAGCAAGCCGCCGACTACCGCGATCCCCAGGGGTTGGCGCAACTCGGCGCCGGTGCCGTAGCCGAGCATCAGCGGCAGGGCGCCAAGCAGCGCGGCGAGGGTGGTCATGATGATCGGCCGGAACCGCGTGATGCAGGCCTTGAAGATCGCTTCTTCAGGCGACAGTCCGCCATTGCGCTGCGCTTCGAGGGCGAAGTCGATCATCAGGATGCCGTTTTTCTTGACGATACCGATCAACAGCACCAGGCCGATCAAGGCCATGATCGAAAAGTCCTGGCCGCAGATCCACAGCATGATCACTGCGCCGAGGCCCGCAGAAGGCAAGGTCGAAATGATCGTCAGCGGATGCACGAAGCTCTCGTAGAGTACGCCGAGAATGATGTACACCGCCAACAGTGCCGCCAGGATCAGCCACGGCTGGCTGGCCAGCGAACTCTGGAACGCCTGGGCCGCGCCCTGGAAATTACCGCTGATGGCGGTTGGCATGCCGATGTCGGCCTTGGCCTGGTTGAGCATGATCACCGCATCGCCCAAGGCCACGCCGGGCGCCAGGTTGAACGACAGGTTGGCGGCCGGGAACATGCCGTCATGGGCGATGGACAGTGGGCCGATGGTGGGTGCATCGAACCTGGCCAGGGCCGACAGCGGTACCATTTCCCCGCTCAGGGGTGAGCGCAGGTAGAAATAGTTGAGGCTTTCGGCTTTGCCGCGTTGCTGTGTGTCCAGCTCCAGGATCACGTTGTACTGGTTGACCTGGGTCTGGAATTCATTGATCTGGCGCTGGCCGAAGGCATCGTACAGGGCTTCGTCGACGTCGCTGGCGCTCAGCCCGAAACGCGCCGCGGCGCTGCGGTCGATACTGATGTGGGTGATGCTGCCGCCCAGTTGCAAATCGTTGGAAATATCGCGGAAGGCCGGGTTGGCGCGCAATTTTTCCGTCAGGCGCTGGGTCCAGGTGCTCAGGGTCGGGCCATCGTTGCTCTTGAGCACATATTGGTACTGGGCACGGCTCGGGCCTGAACTGAGGTTGATGTCCTGGCCGGCGCGCAGGTACAGGACGATGCCCGGTACTTTCATCAGTTGCGGACGAATCCGGTCGATGAACTGACTGGCCGAGACATCGCGGTCGCTGCGTTTTTTCAGGGTGATCCAGAAACGGCCGTTGGCGATGGTCTGGTTGCTGCCGGAGACTCCGACCGAGTGCGAGAACGTTTCCACGGCCGGGTCGGCGGCGACGATTTCCGCCATGGCGAGGTGTTTTTTCACCATGTCGCCGTACGAAATGTCAGCAGCGGCTTCGGTGGTGCCGAGGACGAAGCCGGTGTCCTGGATCGGGAAGAAGCCTTTAGGAATGAAGATGTAACCGGCGACGGCCAGACCCAGCGACAAAGCGAACACGCCGATCATCGTTTTCTGATGGGCGAGGGCGTGGCGCAGGCCTTTTTCGTACCAGGCCAACAGACGCTCACCAAAGCCCGGTTTGTCGTGGGCATGATGCACCGGCGCGCGCATGAACAGCGCGGCCAGGGTTGGCGCCAGGGTCAGCGACACCACCACCGAAATCAAGATGGTCGAGGTGGCGGTCAGGGCGAACTCCTTGAACAGTCGCCCGACCACGCCCCCCATGAACAGCAACGGAATGAACGCCGCCACCAGCGAAAAGCTGATCGACACCACGGTGAAACCAATCTCGCCCGCGCCCTTGATCGCCGCTTCGCGCATGCCGTCGCCGGCCTCCAGGTGCCGGTGAATGTTTTCCACCACCACGATCGCATCATCGACCACAAAGCCCACGGCCACCACGATCGCCACCAGCGTCAGGTTGTTCAGGCTGAAGCCCATGACGTACATCAGCGCAAAACTGGCGACCAGCGAAACCCCCAGCACCGCCGACACAATCAGGGTCGCCGACAACTGGCGCAGGAACAGCGCCATCACCGCCACCACCAGCATGATCGCGATCAGCAGGGTGATTTCCACTTCATGAAGGGAGGCGCGAATGGTCTGGGTCCGGTCGATCAGCACCTTGACCTGCACCGAGGCGGGGAGCATCGCTTCCAGCGCCGGCAAGGCGGCCTGGATGCGGTCCACGGTTTCGACGATGTTGGCGCCTGGTTGGCGGAAGATCACCAGGTTCACCCCCGGTTGTGAGCCCGCCCAGGCCTGGACGTAGGCATCTTCCGATCCGTTGACGACTTTGGCGACATCGCGCAGATGAACCGGCGCGCCGTCCTTGTAGGAAACAATCAGCTGGCTGTAGTCCTCCGGGTGGAACAACTGGTCGTTGGTGGACAGGGTCGAGATGCTCGACTCCCCGTACAGCGCACCCTTGGCCAGGTTGAGGCTGGTCTGCTGGATCGCCAGGCGGATGTCGGCAAGGGTCAGGCCGATGGCGGCGAGTTTGTCCGCCGAAACCTGGACGCGGATCGCCGGACGCTGCTGACCGGTGATGGCGACCTGGCCTACACCGTCGACCTGACTGAGCTGACGGGACAACAGGGTTTCCGTCAGGTCGCTGAGCTCCGGACCGGGCATCAGCGAGGAGTTGACGCTGAGGATCAGCACCGGGCTGTCGGCCGGGTTGACCTTGCGCCAGGTCGGCAGGTTCGGCATGTCCTTGGGCAGCTTGCCCGCGGCCGTATTGATCGCCGCCTGCACTTCCTGGGCGGCGGTGTCGATGCTCTTGTCGAGGGTGAATTGCAGGGTCAGGATGGTTGAGCCCAGTGCACTGCTCGAGGTCATCTGGGTCACGCCGGGAATGGCACTGAATTGCACCTCAAGGGGCGTGGCCACCGAGGACGCCATGGTTTCCGGGCTGGCGCCGGGCAATTGCGCGGCCACCTGGATGGTCGGGAATTCTGCCTCCGGCAACGGCGCTACCGGCAAGCGTGGAAAGGCGATGACGCCCAGCAGCACCAGGGCGAACGTCAGCAGGACCGTGGCCACCGGGTGGTCGATGCACCAGGCGGATATCGAACCGTGGCCCTTCATTGTGCCGCCTCCGATTGCACCACTTGCGGCGGCTCGGTCATCACCTGCACCGTCGACCCCGGTTTGAGCCGCGACTGACCATCGCTGACCAGTACATCACCCGGTTTCACGCCCTTGATGATGTCCTGGCCGCTGCCTTGATAGACCATTTGCACCTGAACGGCTTCGACCTTGTCGCCATTGACCCGGTACACGAAGTGCTGGTCGAGGCCGCGTTGTACGACCGTCGGCGGCACCACCAGCGCATCTTTATCCAGGGCTGTCTGAATCTTTACCGTCACCAGCAGACCCGGCCACAGCTTCTGCCCCGGATTGTCGAACTCGGCCTTGGCGCGAATGGTGCCAGTGTTGGCATTGATCTGGTTGTCGATCAGGGTCAGGTGACCTTCGCCGAGCAGGTTGCCGGTTTCGCCGTCGGTGTCAGCTCCGATGTAGGCCTTGACCCGGGCGTGCTGTGGGTCGTTGATCAGGCCCTGCAAGGTCGGCAGCATTTGTTGCGGCAGGGAGAACTCCACGGCGATCGGGTCGATCTGGGTCACGGTGAACAGGCCTTGGGTGTCGGTCATGCGCAGGAAGTTGCCTTCATCCACGGTGCGAATGCCGACGCGACCGGTCACTGGGGAGCGAATCTGTGTGTAGGAAAGTTGTACCTGGGCTGCGTCGATTGATGCCTGATTGCCTTGGGCGGTGGCTTTGAGTTGGTTCACCAGCGCCTGTTGCTGGTCGTAGGTCTGCTTGGAAACGCCGTCGTCAACGCTCAGCAGTTTGTAGCGTTTAAGGTTGACCAGCGCCACTTGCAGCTGCGCCTGGCTTTCGCCCAGCTGTGCCCGGGCCTGGTCGAGGCTGGCGCGGATCGAGCGGTCGTCGATGGTGGCCAGCAGGTCGTCTTTTTTCACCAGTTGGCCTTCCTTGACCATGATTTTGGTGAGGATTCCGTCGATTTGCGGGCGGACCACGACGCTGTGCAGGGACAGCACCGAACCGATGCCACTGACGTAGCGTGGCACGTCTTTTTCGACGACGGCGACCACGCGCACCGGGATGGCGGTGGGGGGGGCGAGTTTGGTCTTGACCGGTTGGGTGGCGTACCACAGGCCCAGCGCTGCCAGGACGATCAGAAGGGCGACGAGCAGGGCGGGTTTTTTCTGGGTTCGCATGCGAGTGGGGCGCCGGGGCTGGTTTTTTGGTCGAAGGGTATTCTCCTTTATAAACCCGTTTGGCGGTCAGGAGGGTGACGGCTAACTGACGGCGCTGTCAGTTTTTGTGTCTTGGCGGCCTTTGGGCCGACCAGGCTTTGGGGTGATGGAGTACATATCCGTTTTTTGGGTAACGGCGGCTTATGGTTTCGCCCTTACGGCGACTCCCTTTTTTACAAGCGCCTAAAAAAGGAAGCAAAAAACGCTCGCCCCGAACGTACGGCCCCTCGCCTAGGCTCGGGGTTCCTTCGCTCCGGCATTCATCCGGGGGCATCGCCTCCGGTCGGCTTCGCTTCGACCTCCTCTCGATGTGTTCGGCTTCGCCGAACGGCGCTGCGCGCCCACCCCCGGATGAACGCCTCCACTCAGCCTTCCGAGGGGGCGGGTGGATCAAGATCAAGAGCTGCATGCGAGCTAACGCTCGGCCTGTAGGAGCTGCCGAAGGCTGCGATCTTTTGATCTTGATCTTCCGCTCTTAAAAATAAAAATCAAAAGATCGCAGCCTGCGGCAGCTCCTACAGGGTCAGGATTTGGCTCAATTCGCCAGCCGAACTCCACCCAGACTCCCGCTCAATTCATATGCCGCCAATTCCGCCTGATGCGCCGCCAGCAACTCCGGCAACGATCCGCGCAAATACTCGACCCAAGTCTTGATCTTCGCGTCCAGGTACTGGCGCGAAGGGTAGATCGCATACAGGTTCAGTTCTTGTGAGCGGTACTTGGGCATCACCCTCACCAGCGTGCCGTTGCGCAGGCCTTCAATGGCGGCGTACAGCGGCAGGACGCCAACGCCCATGCCGCTGATGATCGCGGATTTCATCGCGTCGGCGGAGTTCACCAGAAACGGGGAGCTGTTGATGGTGACCATTTCCTGGCCATCAGGGCCGTCGAAGGCCCATTTTTCCAGCGGGATCACCGGGCTGACCAGGCGCAGGCAGGCGTGGTTGAGCAGGTCGCCGGGTTTTTGTGCGCAGCCGTTGGCTTTGACGTAAGCCGGCGAGGCGCAAACGATGCTGTAGGTGATGCCCAGGCGTTGGGAGACGAAACCCGAATCCGGCAGTTCGCGGGCGAGGACGATGGACACGTCGTAACCCTCGTCGAGCAGGTCCGGCACGCGGTTGGCCATGGTCAGGTCGAAGGTTACGTCCGGGTGGGTCTTGCGGTAGCGGGCGATGGCGTCGATCACGAAGTGCTGGCCGATGCCGGTCATGGTGTGCACTTTCAGTTGCCCGGCCGGGCGGGCGTGGGCGTCGCTGGCCTCGGCTTCGGCTTCTTCGACGTAGGCCAGGATCTGTTCGCAGCGCAACAGGTAACGCTTGCCGGCTTCGGTCAGGGCGATGCGGCGGGTCGTTCGGTTGAGCAGGCGGGTTTGCAGGTGGGCTTCCAGGTTGGAGACCGCGCGCGAGACGTTGGCCGTGGTGGTGTCCAGTTGCACGGCGGCGGCGGTGAAGCTGCCGGCTTCGGCCACGTAACTGAAGGCGCGCATGTTTTGCAAAGTGTCCATGGGGTGCTCTCTCGTCGAATGACAAATTGTGACACGAAGTTTCTGTTTATTTACAGGCGACTAAAGATCGACTTACGGATTATCTCGTTAACGGTAACAAAGATTCACAGGAATCCCAGCTTATCGCCATTCAGGCCTCCCCATAGAATTGCGCAACTGGGCAACCGGGGCTCGACCCACCGCACAACCTGTGGGAGCGGGCTTGCTCGCGAAGAGGGCATCACATTCAACAGAGATGTTGACTGACAGACCGCTTTCGCGAGCAAGCCCGCTCCCACAAAAGCGGATCTCCGGTTTTCAGAAAATTTCGTGCCTCCCCCTATTTTCAGGAAATCGCAGCAGTGCCGCGTCGCATCAGCAGAGCGCTTGAGCCGCTCAGTGTTTTGGCTTTAACCCTGGCAATCAGCGGCTGCATCGGAACCGGAGGTATTGCCCCGCAGGGCAAGGCGCTGGAGGCCAATTCGCTGGCCACCGACGAAGCAATCCAGAGCGCCGCGCAAGATGCGAATTGGCCCACCGCGCAATGGTGGCAAGTCTATGGCGACCCGCAACTGAATCGCTGGATCGACCTCGCCCTGCAAGGCAGTCCGACCCTGGCCATCGCCGCCGCTCGGGTGCGTCAGGCCAGGTCCATGGCCGGCGTGGCCGAAGCGGCCGAGTCGCTGCAGATCAATGGCGATGCCACCCTCAAGCGCCACAACTGGCCCACCGACCCGTTCTACGGTCCGGGTGAGCTGGCCAACGCCACGACCTGGGACAACAACGCCGCACTGGGTTTCAGTTATGCCCTCGACCTCTGGGGCCGCGAAAGCAATGCCGCCGAGCGTGCGGTGGACATGGCACACATGACGGTCGCCGAAGCGCGACAGGCCCAGCTGGAATTGCAGGACAACATCGTGCGCGTCTACATCGAACTCTCGCTGCATTACGCGCAACGGGACATCGTTGATGCGACCTTGAAGCAGCAACAGCAGATCCTTGAGCTGGCGCAGAAGCGTTTGAAGGGCGGCATCGGCACCCATTTCGAAGTCAGCCAGGCCGAGACGCCGCTGCCGGAAACCCATCGCCAGCTCGATGCCCTCGACGAAGAAATCGCCCTGAGCCGCAACCAGCTCGCCGCCCTCGCCGGCAAGGGGCCGGGTGAGAGCGCGCAGCTGCAGCGGCCAACGCTGTCGCTGGGGGCACCACTGAAACTGCCGTCGTCGCTGCCGGCGCAATTGCTCGGCCAGCGCCCGGACGTGGTCGCCAGCCGCTGGCAGGTGGCAGCACAGGCGCGGGGTATTGATGTTGCCCATGCCGGTTTCTACCCGAACGTCGATCTGGTCGGCAGCCTCGGCTATATGGCTACTGGCGGCGGGGCCCTGGAGTTCCTGACCGGCAAGAAGCTCAACTACAGCGTGGGTCCGGCGATTTCGTTGCCGATTTTTGATGGTGGGCGTTTGCGTGCCGAGCTGGGCGAAGCCTCGGCCGGGTATGACATCGCCGTGGCCAAATACAACCAGACCCTGGTCAATGCCCTGAAAAACATCTCCGACCAGTTGATCCGCCGCGAGTCCATGGACAAGCAGCAGGCGTTCGCCGCCGAGTCGGTGGCCACCGCGCAGAAGACCTACGACATCGCGATGATTGCCTACCAGCGTGGCCTGACCGACTACCTCAACGTGCTCAACGCCCAGACCTTGCTGTTCAAGCAGCAGCAAGTGCAGCAGCAGGTCCAGGCGGCGCGTTTGAGCGCCCATGCCGAACTGGTGACGGCGTTGGGCGGTGGTCTCGGTGCCGGCAACGACGTGCCGAACGACAGCCAGACCCAGGCGCCGAAAACCCCGAGCCTTTTGCGTTGAACACAAAACCTGTGGGAGCGGGCTTGCTCGCGAAGGCGGTGTGTCTGATGACACTTTTGTTGCCTGACACACCGCTATCGCGAGCAAGCCCGCTCCCACAGGTTCCGGGTCTTCACTGAATTTTATTGAGCAGGATTAGATGACTCCCTTGCCCGCACCCTTGCGCTGGCTGTACTCCCTTGAATGGCGCCGGGGCTTCTTCGACTGGGCACGCAGCGATGGCGTGACCTGGGTCTACATTTTCAAGGTGTTGTTCGCGGCATTCCTGACGCTGTGGCTGGCCATGCGCCTGGAACTGCCGCAACCGCGCACGGCGATGATCACCGTGTTCATTGTCATGCAACCGCAAAGCGGTCAGGTGTTCGCCAAGAGTTTCTATCGCTTTCTCGGCACCTTGGCCGGGTCGGCGGTGATGGTCGCGCTGATCGCCCTGTTTGCGCAGAACACTGAGCTGTTCCTCGGTTCGCTGGCGATCTGGGTCGGCATCTGTACGGCCGGTGCCGCGCGCTGCCGCAACTTTCGCGCCTATGGATTTGTCCTCGCCGGATACACCGCCGCGATGGTCGGTCTACCCGCGCTGGCCCATCCGGATGGCGCGTTCATGGCGGCGGTCTGGCGGGTGCTGGAGATCTCGTTGGGCATTCTCTGTTCGACCCTGGTCAGTGCGGCGATCCTGCCGCAATCGGCCAGCGCGGCGATGCGCAATGCCTTGTACCAGCGCTTCGGCGTGTTCGCCCTGTTCGTCACCGACGGCTTGCGCGGTCGCAGTCAGCGCGAGGCGTTCGAGGCCGGCAACGTGCGTTTCATCGCCGAAGCCGTGGGTCTGGAAGGCTTGCGCAGCATCACTGTTTTCGAAGACCCGCACATGCGTCGGCGCAATGGCCGGCTCAGTCGCCTGAACAGCGAATTCATGGGCATCACCACGCGCTTCAACGCCTTGCACCAGTTACTTGAACGCCTGCGCAGCAGCGCGGCAGACCAGGTGGTGGAGGCGATCAAACCCGGCTTGCAGGACCTCGCCGAGCTGCTCGACGGCTTCAGCGGTCGTGCCCTGACCAGCGCCGATGCAGCGCGCCTGGTTACAGTGCTGAGCGCCTACAAGGAAGGTTTGCCAGCGCGGGTGCGCTGTCTGCGGGCGACGTTCCAGCAGAGCAATCCGAGCGAGGCCGGGCAACTGGATTTCCACACCGCCTACGAACTGCTCTATCGCTTTGTCGACGACTTGCACAGTTATGCACAGACCCACGCGTCCCTGGCCGATCACAGTCACGAACGGGAGCGCTGGGACGAGCCGTTCACCCCGCAAACCAACTGGCTGGCAGCGGCAGCATCGGGGATACGCGCGGCGTTCATTCTGGTGGTGTTGGGCAGCTACTGGGTGGCAACCGCCTGGCCGAGCGGTGCGACCATGACCCTGATTGCCGCCGCGACCGTGGGCCTGTCCGCCGCCACCCCGAACCCCAAGCGCATGGCCTTTCAGATGGCGTGCGGGACATTGCTCGGGGCGCTGATCGGCTTCGTCGAGATGTTTTTCATTTTCCCCTGGATCGATGGGTTTCCGTTGCTGTGCGTGATGCTCGCACCGGTGATCGTACTTGGCTCGTTCCTGACCTCGCGGCCGCAATACGTGGGCGTCGGCCTGGGCTTGCTGATCTTCTTCAGCACAGGTTCAGTGCCGGACAACCTCACGGTCTACAACCCCTACACCTTCATCAACGACTACATCGCCATGGTGCTGGGCATGCTGGTGTGCGCAGCGGCCGGGGCGATCATTCTGCCGCCCAACAGCCGCTGGTTGTGGCGTCGCCTGGAGCAGGACCTGCGTGGTCAGGTGGTGTACGCCATCAGCGGCAAGCTCAAGGGCCTGGCGTCGAGTTTCGAGAGCCGCACCCGTGACCTGGTGCATCAGGCCTACGGCTTCGCGGCGGGCCAACCGCAGGTGCAGCGGGACTTGTTGCGCTGGATGTTCGTGGTGCTGGAAGTCGGCCACGCGATCATCGAATTGCGCAAGGAGCAGGCGATTCTGCCGGTGCATCCGGCCTATGCCGAATCCCAGCCGTGGCGCCAGGCGATCCGGGTGATGGGGCGTGCGCTGGTGCGGCTGTTCCTGCAACCAAACAGCAGCAACCTTGAACGCGCGCTGATCGCCGTCGATCACGCGATCAGCCGTGTGCAGTCCACCGACGAGCCCTTCGCCCCGCACTTCGATACCTCGGCGTTGCGCCGGGTGAAGAGCTACCTGCACTTCATCCGCACCTCGCTGCTCGATCCGCAATCACCGCTCGCCGGCTACATGAATGCCAGTGCCAGCGCCAAGCCACAAGGACTTGAACATGCCTCGTGAAATCGCTTTCCACGGCGTGTACATGCCGACCATGACCCTGATGTTTTTCATCGCAGCGGCGTTGGCCTGGGCGCTGGACCGGTTTCTGTCCGGGTTCGACCTGTACCGTTTTTTCTGGCACCCGGCGTTGCTGCGCCTGAGTCTGTTTACCTGCTTGTTCGGTGCCATGGCGCTGACTGTCTACCGTTGACTCTCTATCACTGAGAATGCCCTGATGAAAAAGTTTTTCAGCCTGCTCGCGACCCTGCTGGTGCTGGCCCTCGCGCTGTGGATCGGCCGCTCCCTGTGGGAGCACTACATGAACACGCCGTGGACCCGCGACGGCCGCGTGCGCGCCGACATCATCAACGTCGCCGCCGACGTCACCGGCGAAGTGGTGGACGTGCCGGTGCGTGACAACCAGCTGGTGAAAAAAGGCGATTTGCTGATGCAGATCGACCCCGAGCACTACCGCCTGGCGGTCAAGCAAGCGCAGAGTCTGGTGGCATCGCGCAAGGCGACCTGGGAGATGCGCAAGGTCAACGCCCATCGTCGCGCCGATATGGACAACCTGGTGATCTCCCGGGAAAACCGCGACGACGCCAGTAACCTCGCCGACTCGGCCCTGGCTGATTACCAGCAGGCCCAGGCGCAACTGGAAGCCGCAGAACTCAACCTCAAACGCACTGAAGTACGCGCCGCGGTAGACGGCTACGTGACCAACCTCAACGTGCATCGCGGTGACTATGCGCGCATCGGCGAGGCGAAAATGGCTGTGGTCGACATGAACTCGTTCTGGGTCTATGGCTTCTTCGAAGAAACCAAGCTGCCCCACGTACGTGTCGGTGATAAGGCCGACATGCAACTGATGAGCGGCGAAGTGCTCAAGGGCCATGTGGAAAGCATCTCGCGCGGCATCTACGACCGCGACAACCCGGAGAGTCGCGAACTGATCGCCGACGTCAACCCGACCTTCAACTGGGTACGCCTGGCGCAGCGAGTACCGGTGCGCATTCACATCGATGAAGTGCCGGAGGGTGTGGTGTTGGCGGCGGGGATTACCTGTACGGTGGTGGTGAAGCAGGAGGGTGGGGCATAGCCGGTAGACCGAGTCGCCTGCTTCGCGAGCAAGTCGGATCGCCGCACCGCCGCTCCCACAATTTGGAATGCAACCCCCTGTAGGAGCGAGCTTGCTCGCGATGAACCAGACCGCGCCGCGTGTATTCAGAATGCACGCGTTATCGTTGACGTCCATCGCGAGCGAGCTCGCTCCTACAGTTGATCACCCTCGGTTTCAGCAGAAAGTTTCCTGCAAATGCCGCCAAAGAATCCTGTCATCTACCTTCTCGAACACAACCGTGGAACGACGATCCGAGTGCAGCCCGGTCGCATCGGTCTGTTGCTCGCGGTAACTCACGGTGGCGCCGCCGTCGTACAACGCAATCCCACGCAGCTCGCTGAGCTCAATGCGGAACCCGAGTTTCTTGCCACCCGCCAGCGTGAACAGTTCGTTCAGCGCGTCTAAGTCCAGCACCCGGCCGAGCGGGGAGACCATGGAGAACTGCGGCGAAAAACGCGTCAGCAGTTTTTCCAGCTCGGACGCGTCACGCTCCTCGGCCAACCATTGTTCGATGGCCACGTGGGCCTGGATCACTTCGTCGAAGTATTCGGTGTAGTCGGTCATTGTGCTGTTACCTGAAGTTTTGTAGAGACTGTGCGGGCCTCTTCGCGAGCAAGCCCGCTCCCACTGGATTAGCGCTATTTCAAAATCTGCGCATGACCTGTGGGAGCGGGCTTGCTCGCGAAGGGAGCGACGCAGTCTCAGAGTTGCCCACGCAACCCGAACCGCTTCATCAGCCCGGATTCGAGCAAGCCCTTGGGCAGCAAACTGGCCATCAGCGGCAACGCGCGGCTGCCATTGCCCAGGCGGATCAGCCGTGGCGGTTTGGCTTGCTGCACGGCCTTGAGCAATCCGGCGGCAAACTCACTGGCCGGCGTCGGCCTGTCCTGGGAAGCCCTGGCCCGTGCGCGTATGCCTTCACGCAGCGGAAACCACGGCGATTGTTCACTGATCAGTTGCTCGGCTTGGTGTCCGGCATTCTTGGCGAAGCTGGAAGCGATGGCCCCCGGCTGGACCTCCATGACCCGCACGCCGAAGGGCGCCAGTTCCATGCGCAAGGCATCGCTCAAGGCATGCACGGCGGCTTTCGAGGCGCAATAGGCGCCGGCGAATGGCGTGACCAGTACGCCGGACACGCTACCGATATTCACCACCAGCCCCTTGGCCCGACGCAGCACCGGGAACAAGGCGCGGGTGACGCCGACGATGGCGAACACATTGGTTTCGAACTGGCGCTGCATGGCCGGTACGCCGCCATCGAGCAATGGCCCCATGGCGCCATAACCCGCGTTGTTGATCAGCACATCGAGGCCGCCGGTTTGCTGGTTGATTCGCTCGCTCAAGGCTTCGAGTGCCACGGCGTCGTTGACATCCAGTTGCACGGCGGTGAAACCCGCAGCGGTGAGTGCCGCGACATCTTCGGCCTTGCGGGCACTGGCCCAGACTTCATAACCGGCGACCTTGAACGCATCGGCAAGGGCACGGCCAATGCCGCTGGAGCAACCGGTAATCAACGCAACGGGCATGGCGCATTCCTTGTGCAAAAAATGGGGGAGGGATCAGTCGGAAAAACTACCCTGCAATCGCTCGGCGCGAAACTCCAGGGTTTCCGGTCGGTAGCCAGGGCGCAACGGCGGCAGTGGCAAGCAATCTTCCCAGTTGCCACCGGCCTGCAATTCGCCGGGGCCGCGATAGCGCGGGGCGGTGTATTGGTTGTCGGCCAGGTTCACCGTATCGCCCGGCGCATAGGCCGCAACCCGCCAGCGCAGTTCCGTCAGCGGCACGTCATTGCCATTGTTCATCGTCAGTTTCAGCGGTCGGTCGGCCGGGCAGTGCCCGGGCGCATAGCTGATGCGCAACTCCAGGCGTTGCAGTTGCTTGAGTTCGCGGTGGTCCATCCAGATGACCCAGGTCGCGACGATGCCCAACCCCACGGCGGCGGCCACGGATACGGGCAAAGCCTTGGCCGGGTAGCGCAGCAACAGGACCAGCCAGGTGATGACCAGCAGGACGCCGATGAACATGACGCGCAAACCTCGGGAGCAGAGAAGTGCATCCTACCTAAGCGTAGGTGCGATTGGCGATGGGAGAGATTTCGCGGTGACTGTGGGGGCCCCTTCGCGGGCAAGCCCGCTCCCACAGGTTTTTTGGTTGTTCACGAATGTTGTGTTCCACCCGGTCCACTGTGGGAGCGGGCTTGCCCGCGAAGAGGCCAGTCGAGGCACTACAAAAAACCAGTACAAAAAAAGCCCCCGAACCACCCGCTGCGGATAGGGAACGCAGCAGGCTGGACGAGGGCTTCTTGTTTTACTGAGCGTTACTGCGCGATCGTCTTCACCGCAACCCCACGCTCAACCGGCGTCGAGCGCCCGTAGATATCTTCAAACCGCTCGATATCGTCCTCACCCAGATAGCTCCCGGATTGCACTTCGATGATCTCCAACGGGATCTTCCCCGGGTTACGCAGGCGATGCACCGAAGCAATCGGAATGTAGGTCGACTGGTTCTCGGTCAGCAGGAACACGTTCTCGTCACAGGTCACCTCGGCGGTGCCACTGACCACGATCCAGTGTTCAGCGCGGTGGTGGTGCATTTGCAGCGACAGGCAGGCGCCCGGTTTGACCGAGATGTGCTTGACCTGGAAGCGGCCGCCCATGTCCACCGAGTCGTAGGAGCCCCACGGACGGTAGACTTCGCAGTGGTTCTGGGTTTCGCTGCGGCCCTGTTCGTTGAGGGTGTTGACCATCTGTTTCACGCCTTGGACCTTGTCCTTGTGGGCGATCATCATGGCGTCCTTGGTTTCGACCACGACGATGTTTTCCAGGCCGATCACCGACACCAGTTTGCCGTTGCCGTGGATCATGCAGTTTTTGCTGTCCTGGATCACCACGTCGCCCTTGGTGACGTTGCCGTTGGCGTCTTTTGCATTGACTTCCCACAGCGACGACCAGCAGCCGACATCGCTCCAGCCGGCGGTCAGCGGCACGACGCAGGCGCGTTGGGTTTTTTCCATCACCGAGTAGTCGATGGAATTGTCCGGGCAGCAGGCGAAGGTGGCTTCGTCGAGGGTGATGGTGTCGGCGTCCTGGTGGCTGCGTTCCAGAGTCAGCAGGCAGGTGTCATAGATGTCCGGATCGTGCTTTTTCAACTCTTCGAGGAAGCGGCTGGCGCGGAACAGGAACATGCCGCTGTTCCAGAAGTAACCGCCGGACTGGACGAACTCGGTGGCGCGCTTCACGTCAGGTTTTTCGACGAAGTGCGAGACGCGGCTGACGCCTTCGGGCAGCAGCGAATCGTTGGTCGACTTGATGTAGCCATAACCGGTTTCCGGCTTGGTCGCCGGCACGCCGAACAGCACCATTTCACCGTTTTCGGCAGCGACTGTGGCCAAGGCCAGGGCGCGTTGCAGAGCTTTCTGGTCTTCCAGCACGTGGTCGGCCGGCAGTACCAGCATCAGATCGTCGCGACCTTCATTGACCAGCATCATCGCGGTCAGGGCCACGGCCGGCGCAGTGTTGCGCCCGAACGGCTCCATCAGGATGCGCTGGGATTCCAGTTTGCGCGCCGCTAACTGCTCATTGACGATGAAGCGGTGCTCCTTGTTGCAGACCACGATGGGCGTGTCCATGCCTTCGAACACCAGGCGTTCCAGGGTTTGCTGGAACAGGGTGTGTTCGCCGGTCAGGGCCAGGAACTGTTTAGGGAATTGTTTGCGGGAAAGCGGCCAAAGACGTGAGCCACTACCACCTGACAAGATCACCGGAATCATATTGTTACTCCTTGAATATCGATTGGTTAGAGCTACTGCGTTCTGTCGTTTCACTCTTGTTTTTGTTCCGTGTCCGGGCTGGCCTTTGTAGGAGCGAGCTTGCTCGCGATGGACGTTAACGAAAACGCGCGCTATCTGAGTAAACGCGTTGCCCTTACGTTTTTCGCGAGCAAGCTCGCTCCTACAGGGGACATGGGGCAGTCCGGAAATTTGTTAGCGCGTCGATACCGGGCGTTTTACCCAGACCGGCGACAGGCTGCTGCCGCTGCCGGTGACGTACAGCACCGCGGCTTCACCGCGTTCCAGGGCGACCGGTTTCACGTCGCCGACTTTGGTGGTGCCGTCATAGAGCGCCAGGCTGACCTTCACCGGGTTGATTTCACGCTCGCCACGACCCTTGGGCGCAACGTTTGGGACCACGTCGGTCTTGCCATCGGCGGTTTTCAGGGTCAGCGCCTTGTCGCTGAGGTTTTGCACGCGGACCAGGGACTTCTGCTTGTTCTTGAACGGCGGCTCTTCGATCAGTTGCGGCGCGCCGCTGGCGTTGTTGACCAGGGTGTAATAGTGGTCGCCGGCCAGTTTCACCGGCAGGCTCTGGCTACCGACCTTGGCGCTGTAGTCGCCGCCCGGCATGAAGCTGAAGTCAGTGCTCGACAGTGGCGCGACATCGCTCAGGTTGGTGCTGCCAACGGTGGCGCTGACTTCGGCGTTGCTGGCGTTGTAGATGCGCACGAAGGTCGAGCCTTTCGGTGCGGTCGGGCCGTACAGGGCGGCGTCGCCTGCGGCGAAAGCCTGTACCGACAGCACGCTGAGGCCGGCAACCAGGGCAAGGCGTTTGGCGAGACGACGAGGAGTAGTAGTGAAAGTCATGGTGTACCTCTCTTTCAGTTTTGCGCCCGGTCGGGCGTCTCGGATTTGTTGTTGATGGCTACGTTTTGTTGGCGGGCGCCGGCTTGTTTAAGCTCTGCGACCCACTGCGGGTCGGCGTCGCCGATTTCGTTGTTCACAGGCAGATATCGTTCAGGGAACTCCCAGATCAGCACCTGTGGCGGGCTGTTCTTGAAGGCATCGCTTTTCAGGTAGCTGAGCATCGGCAGAATCGGGCCGTGACCGTCTTCGGCGTAATTGACCACGTCGCTGTTCAGCGCTTGCTTGAGCGCACCGACGAAGTTCCAGTTCGGGTTGGCGCTGTAGCTGGTGCCGATCAGGGCCACCGGCACTTCGGTGTTGGCGAACAGCGCGTCGTCACCGGCGGGCTGGTCTTCAGCCGCGACCGTATTGCGCTTTTGCAATTGCTCTTGTTTAGGCATCAGGTTTTCGAACAGCGGGTCCAGCGGCAGGAACAGACGCAGGTCGCCCTTGTGGGTGATGGTCTCGGCAGGTTCGGTGACGAAGCGTTGCGGCTCGCCGCTCAGCGGGTACTTGTCGGCGATGGTCCTGGCCAGACGGTTGGCGGCGATCTCGGCGCCTTGCGGCGTCCAGTGGGTGTCGGTGCGCAGGAACACTTGCTGGCCATTCTGCTTGGCCTGTTGCAGCGGGCCGAGCAGGTCAGGGGCCGGAATCCGGTCGGCGGCCAGGCGCTGGTGGAAGTCCTTGTAGAGGTTGGCGTGGATGCTCGCCGGTTTCACTTCACCGAGGTGTTCCGGGTACAGGCGCGCCTTGGCCGGCACCACTGCCATCACCAGTTGCACGCCTTTTTCCTTCAAGGTCTGGCGCACGCCTTCGACCAGCGCGTAGTTGCCTTGCAGGTTCAGCTCTTCGTTGACCACCGGGTGGAACTCTTCATCGCTGTACAACCACTGGTCGCGACCGAGCACCACGCCCGGACGACCTTCGTTGAACAGTTTGAAATCCAGCGCAGCCCAGAGGTTGGTGCCCAGGCGCTTGATCGGGAACTCGTCGTCGTAGTGCGTTTCCACGGCTTTGCTCCAGCGGCCGTTGAGCACCGTCGCATCCGCGTTGGTGCTGAAGCCGAAGAAGCTGCGCACCGACCACAGACCGAGCACCAGCAGGGTCACCAGGAACAGCGCGATGTAGAAGATGCGTAATGAGCGGGTCATGGTCAGATCCCTCAGAACTGGAAGTAAAGGAACGGCGAGAAGCTTTGCGCCGAGAGTTTGAGAATCGAGGCGATGAACAGCAGCAGCACCAGCGCACGCATCACGTAGCGCGACCAGTCAGCGGTCCAGTAGGCCGGTTGCACCTGGGCTTCGACGCCGACGGTGTAGCCAGGCTGGTGGATGCTCGCCGGGTTATCCCCAGGCACGGCCTTGATCGTTCCCGGTGTCGCAGCGGCAGGGCCGTCGGCGTCGACGTTCACTGCAGGCCTGGTCTTGACCGGAGGCTGATTGCTGTAGAAATCCCGCAGGCCGAAGAACGCCAGGGTCACGTAGGCCACGATCAGGGTTGCCACTTGCAGGCCGGTGAGGCTGGCCTGGTTGAGTTCCGACAGCGACCAGTCACTGAAGCTGAACATCGCGCCGTACATGCGCCCGGCCACGTGCAGGTTTTCCGCACGGAAGATCACCCAGCCCATCACCACCAGCAGGAAGGTCAGTGCCCAGCGGATCGGGTTGATGCTGCGTGGCGAGGTGTTCAGGCCGATGGCTTTTTCAATCGCCAGCCACATGCCGTGCCATGCACCCCAGACGATGTAGGTGATGTTCGCGCCGTGCCACAGACCACCGAGCAGCATGGTCAGGAACAGGTTGCGATAGGTCATCAACGTGCCTTTGCGGTTGCCGCCCAGGGTGATGTACAGATAGTCACGCAGCCAGGTCGACAGGCTGATGTGCCAGCGCCGCCAGAACTCGGTGATCGACTGGCTGATATACGGCTGCTTGAAGTTTTCCATGAAACGGAAACCCATCATCAAGCCCAGGCCGATGGCCATGTCGCTGTAGCCGGAGAAGTCGAAATACAGCTGCGCGGTGTACGCCAGGGCGCCGAGCCAGGCATCGCCCGTGGTCGGGTTTTGCAGGGCGAAGCAGTGGTCGGCCACCACCGCGAGGGTGTCGGCGATGAAGACTTTCTTGATGAAACCCTGCATGAACCGCGTGCAGCCCTCGGAGAACTTGTCGAGGGTATGGGTGCGGTTGTTGAACTGGTCGGCCAGGTCGCGAAAGCGCAACACAGGGCCGGCGATCAAGTGCGGGAAGATCGCCACGAACGCCGCGAAGTCGATCAGGTTGCGGGTCGCCGGGGTGTCGCCACGGTAGACGTCGATGATGTAGCTGATGGACTCGAAGACGTAGAACGAGATCCCGATCGGCAGCAGCACGTGAGTCAGGATGAAAGGCGAAAGACCCACCGATGTCATCATCGCGTTGATGCTGTCGACGCCGAAGTTGGCGTACTTGAAGTAGCCGAGGATGCACAGGTCGACGGCCACGCCGAGCAGCAGCCAGCGCTGCGCCGGTTTGGTCCTGACCCCGGCGGCACCGACTTTCAGGCCGATCCAGTAGTTCCACAGCGTGACGCCGGCGAACAGTGCGAGGAAGTCCACACGCCACCAGGCGTAGAACACGTAACTGGCAATCAGCAGCAGCAGATTGCGATAGCGTTGCCCGCTCAGGTAGTACAAGCCGAGGAAGATCGGCAAGAACAGAAACAGGAACACGTTGGATGAAAATACCATCCCGATCTCTCCATGTTTAACCAACAGTCAAGGGCCAACGGCCCCCCCAAACCCCCCACCGAAAACCGAGGGAATATCACTCAACTCAAGTCTTGCACTGACCCCTTGTGGGAGCGGGCTTGCTCGCGAAAGCGGTGTATCAGTCGACATCATTGGTGAATGTCAGACCGCATTCGCGAGCAAGCCCGCTCCCACAGGAGTTTTGTGGTGGTGCTAAGAACCTTTGCCCTTTTCATTGGCCGGGTCGTAGACCTTGGTCAGGTCACCGCCGAGGCGGAAGGTCTTGAACGGTTGCATCTTGTGTTTCTTGGCCAGCACCTCGGGCGAGCAGGTGTAGAGCGTGCAGAACGGTTCGAGCCAGGCAAACTTCGAGTCGACCTTCAGGTCGGTCATGTCCTGTTCCTTGCCGTTCTTTTCCTCGAACTCATCCGGGTCTTTCACCCCGGCGAGCACGCGATCACCGAGGCGTTTCAATGCACCGTTGTTTTCCTGACGCAAGTCCACACCGTTGACCTGGGCGAAACTGGCGATCATCGCCAGCGGCGGCAGGGCATAGTTGTGGTACGCCAGCGCCCGTTGTTCACGCTTGAGTTCGTTGGGCAGATAACCGCTGGCGTCGACCTGGTTGGCGCCGACCTTGAATTCCTTCACGGCCCAGTCGAACAGGTCGCGGCGGTTGGTGGCGACGGAAGTGGCCATCACCGACCAGGCGGCCCAGTACGAGTGGTTGTTGGTCTGCTCGAGCGGCAGGTTGTCCCAGTCGCTGACCACCTGGTCGGCCATCTTGCTGAACCAGGCTTCGATCAACTGCGACTCTTGCTGATGGTTGGCCAGCGGACGGGAGTCGGAAAACTTCAGGCGAATGTATGAAGACGCCATGCTGCCCAACGCCCATTTACGCATCGACTTGCCGGTGTGGTTGAAGTCCTTGGACATCAAGGCATCGGCCTTGGCCCACGCGGTCAACCAATTGAGCGTGCATTCCAGTTGTTCCGGGCGACCGTCACGCATGAACTGCATCACTCGCTTGCTGGTGCCGCGCTCGATCTTGGTGATGTCGGCAGTACTTTCACGGAAGGCTTTTTCCGACTGCACGTTCAGGGTCGAGCGGGCCTTGTCCGAACCTTCGTACTTGCTGCGAAATTGCAACGAGCCGGTGTAGGGCGTCGGCATCGCATCGCAGCCTTCGCTCTTGTCGCCGGTTTTGACCTTTTCTATCGGTGCGAAGTAACCCTGTGGCGGACGCAATGGCGCCGCCGCTTGTGTGGCGCCAGCAAACATCGCCAGGCTCAACAGCGTCGGTACCAACAGATGCTTCAGTTTCGGATTTCGCATAGCAGACCTCATTGCCCGACCGAAGCAGTACGCTGCTCGGCGCTCGGGAATACGTTGCGTTTGCAGATTTTCGCTTCGACTTTCTGAGGCGCGGCACCGGCTTCGGGGCCCTGGACTTCAACGGCCAGCAGGTTTTGCGAGGCCCAGTCTTCGTCCGTGCGCAACTCGAAAGCGAAACGCCCGTCAGTCTCGGAAGTTTCCGGTTTGTCGATCTTGATGTCCTCGTGGCGACCGTTCATGTACCAGAGGGTGGCTTGCAGGGTTTTCACCGACGTATCGGCGAAGCGGATGTCGACCTGGTGGCTGCTGTTGCGCAGGTCCATGTTCTTGCTGTTGACCATCAACTCGTTTTTGCCCGGCTTGAGCGTGGCGCTGCCGGACATCTGCGCATCCTTGCCTTCGCAACCGTTGTCCAGCAGCGCCATCATCTGGCGGTAGATGGTTTCCTGGTCGAGGCGGTACAGCGGCGAGAATTCCCAGATGAGAATCTTCGGCGGGTTCTTCTGGAACTCGTCGCTGCCCAGGTACTGCAGCATCGAACCTTCCAGGCCGCCGCCGGGGAACGCCACGTTGAGAATGTCGGCGCCGATGGCCTCTTCGAGGAAACCGGCGAAGTTGTAGTTCTTGCCACTGTGGGAGGTACCCACGAGGGTGATTTGCGGGTTGCCGGAATCGCCGAACAGATCGCCATCGCCCGCTTCGCCCTTCGGCTCGGTGGTGAACTGATCCATGTACTGGATCGCGTAGCTGGTGCCACAGAGTTGACCGGCCATGTTGTGCAATGTTCCGGTCTTGCCCATGCGACCTGACTTTTTGGTCTCGAATTCGCGCTTGGGAATGTCGGCGAATTCAGGCAATTGCTTGACCTTCTCGGCGACGATTTTCGCCGTGCGCTGGGCACCGTACGGGGTCCAGTGCTGGTCGCCACGGAAGTAGAAGTCGTGGGCGGGCAGGGTCTCGGGCAGCGACTCGTCGGTCAGCGGCGACAGGTCCGGAACGACATAGCCCATCTGCGCGAAACGGCCCAGCATGGTCTTGTAGTTCCTCAGCGCCTTGTCGAAGTCGAAGCTGGCTTTCTCCGCCGGGTTGAGCTTGTTGCGGTTCACCAGGCCACGGGTCGGCTGGTACACGACAACCAGTTCCACGCCCTTGCTCTTGAACGCATCGTGCAGTTGTTTCATGCGTTTGTAGCCGGCGGGCGTGGTGTCGAATTCGGTGCGCAAGTCTTCCTGCGTACGGAACAGCCAGTCGCCCTGGGCCTGTACAAGCGTGGTGAAGTTCTGCTGATAGCGGGTGGTGTAGTTCTTCGCATCGTGCGCCGCCGGGCACAGGCTGCAGCACGGTTCGGCGCTGAACTTGGGCGCTTGAACTTCATCGGCACGCGCGCCAGTGCTGGCCGCGAGAATGCCGGCGGTCAGGGCCGACAGGCTGAGTAATTTGATCAAGTGTGGGTGCATAAGATTATCCTCAGTCCCGCATTTCGGTCTGGCGTTCGACGGGGTCGATCAGCACGGCTTTCTGCTGGCGCACCAGCAGGTCGAGAATTTCATCCTGGCGCTCGCCAAGGATGCCGGTGAAGCTGATGCCGCTGGATTTGGTCGGTGCGAGCATGGACACGCGATACAACTCGACACTCAGCGGCGAGTCGATGGACAGCGGGCCGCTGCCGTTGGCCGCCAGCTCACCGCCGACCACGATCAGCGACACCTGGGCGTCGAACGGGTCGAGCTTGATGTCACGGTCGGTGTTGCTCAGGTCCTTGATGTGGCCGTAGACGCCGGTCAGACCGTTGGCCATGGCGACGTTTTCGTACAGGCGAATGTTCACGCTGTTACGAATGCGGATGCCGTGGCGCCTGTTGCTCAACACGCGGTTGCCCCACAACAGGTTGTCGGCACTCTCGTAGAGGGTGATGCCGTCGGTGTGGTTCTGGTAGATCTCGTTGTGGGCAATCAGGTTGTTCACGCTGTTACGGTCGATCACCAGGCCCGACAACTTGTTGTCGTAGCTGCGGTTGTTGAAGATGAAGCTGTCGTTGACCTCACGGGAAATAATGATCCCGTGCTTCTTCTTGGTCCCGTACACCGTGTTGTCGGCAATGATCAGGCCGTGGGAACGGTCGTGTGGGTCGATGCCGTAGACGATGTTGTCTTTGTAGGTGTTGCCCTTGACCACGAAGTCGCGGGTTTCGTAGCAGTAGAAGCCGTACCACATGTCCGAGAACTCGGAGCCGACGATCCAGCCGGTCGGCTCAGGGCGCTTGAGCACCTTGGCCATGTTCGGCGTGTACTGGGAAATACTCACGCCGTAGGACTTACTGTTGGCATAACCGAAACTGGCGATCTTGCTGTTGGCGATGTAGGTCTCGGTGCCGCCCCAGGACAGCAGGAACGGACGGAATTCCTTTGGCGAATTGAACGTCGCCGGGCCGTTGTCCTTTTCCCGCCAGCCAGTGATTTTGGTATCACGCACGAACAACTGACCGTCGTTGACCAGGAACGCACCGCCCTCCTGGGACAGGCGCAGTTCCTGGGTCTGCTTGTCGATTTCGAGGATGCCGTGACGACCGACCACGATTGGCAGCCTGGCGAGGTACACGCCCGGTGACGTTTCGATGACGTACTTCGGCAGTTTCTTCGCCACGTCCTTGAGGTTCATGTAGCCGTCGTCGACGAAGATCGCCTGCGGGATGCCGTGCTGACGCACCACCCATTCGGCCATCTTGTTGTCACCGCCGATGAAGTCCTTCAGTGCGTCTTCCTGCATCATCCGGCGCACGCTGACTTTGCCGACCTTGCTGCGCACGATTTTTTTCGCGATGGCCTCGGCGGTGTAGCCAGAGACGTCCGGAAGCGTCGGCTTGGCCAGTTCCAGCGGCGCGGTCGGCGCGCTGCTGACGGTGTAGGTCTTGGCCTGTTGCAGTTCCTTGGCAACAGTGGCCGGCTTGGCGGGGGCAGCCGGCTCCACAGTCGCGAAGGCTGCCGCACTTGCCAGTAGCATCGCGCCGGCCAGCAAGGTCAAGGAACCTTTCTTGGCACTGTTCATGTCGAGGACTCCCTTCGCGCTCTGCATCAGAATTTCCAGACCACGTCGATGAACGCGCGATGCATGTACGAATCGACTTCCTTGCCATAGGCGTCGCCGGGCTTGAACACACCGCCACGGAAGCGCACCAGGGCCGAAGGCTCATCGATCGCCTGGCTCATCGACGCCGGCAACAGGCCTTGCTTGAAGTACTTGGTGACCACCAGGTCCATTTCCTGACCGAGGTCTTTTTCGCCATCGTTCAGCGGCAGGGAGGTGCTGGACAACACGGCGCCGGTCACGTCGTCGGTGTTGTTCTGCACGGCGTCGATGCCGTCGCTGGTGATCGGTTTGTTGCCGTCGACGCGCCAGAATTTGTGGTAGATCAGGCTGGCGTCGTACTCGTCGTTGAGCATCCACGAACCGAACAGCGTGGCCGATTGCATGTTGTTCATTTCGCCACGGAAGGCTTCGCCGAAACGGTGCACGCGTGAACGTGTACCGGTGTAGTTCGAGCGGTTGCTTTCCAGGCCGTTCTGTTCGTAATCGGCGCTGGCCCGGGCGTAGGCCGCACCGACTTGCCATTGCGGATCGAGGCGCAGGCGCACGCCCAGGTCGGTGGCCCAGCCATCGACATCGCCGCTGCTCTTGGGTTGTGCGGGAGCGGTGCCATCAGCGTTCAGCGGGTTGACCGTGTCGCGGTCGCCACTCATGCCGGTGATGCTGCCCCAGTAGTTGAAGGTATTGGTGTTGCGCCAGTTGTAGGCATCGCTGTTGGCCTGCAAGCCCAGCCAGCTGATGTCGCCATTCTGTTTTTTGTCCAGCGAATCGGAAGGTACACCCGGTTCCGGATAGTCGAGCTTGCCGTCATCGTGAGTGTGGTGACCGCGAATGCCGGCCCAGTGACCCGGTGTCCATTGGTATTCGGCATCGGCGTAGGCGTGCAGGCGATCCTTGTCCTTGGGGGACAGTTCTTTCAGGTCAGTGCGGTACTCGCTGAAGCGCTCGGCGACACCCGCGTTGGCGCGCAACAAGGTGGTGTCGAAGGTCCAGTTCAGGGCTTCGATGTTGGTGTCGCGCCATTGACCGTCGTCGTTGTGCAGACGCTGACGACCGAGTTTCAGGATCTCGCCGGGGTAGGGCGTGAAACCGCTGTAGCCGACCCAGAATTCGCGCATCGCCAGGTAGTTTTTCTTGGTCTGGCGGTCATTGTTGCTGGTGTTCTCGGTGCCTTCGGACTCTTGCAGTGTGTCGGTCTCGATGATGTCGGTGGACGTCACCGCCTGCCCCATGGCGTAAGCGCTCCACGCGCCGCTTTCGCCATACACCCACGGGCGCAGGTCAAGGCCGAGGCCGTTGACGTCGCCGCCGCGCTGGGTGCCGAGGTCACGGTCGTCTTCGGACTGGCCGGTGATTTTCACGTCCAGGCCGAAGTTCTTGGTTTCTTCAGTCATCGCAGCAAGCGTCGGGCAAGACCAGATCAGCGCGAATGTCAGGCCGATGCCGGCCTTCATGAATGGATTCAACTTCATTGGGTTTCCTCGCTGACTTCTTCTTGCAGGGTGTGCAGTTCCGGCGTGTTCGGGCTCAGGGCACCGCGCACGGCCTGTTCTTGTTTCAACAGGCGTTGGGCTTCGGCCAACCGGTCGGGCGGCAATTGCGTTTGGATTGTTTGCGCAAGCTCGGTGGCTTGCGGCGTGTTCTGGGCCAGGGCCAGTTGGCTGAAGACGTAGGCGTTCAGCGGATCAGGCTTGGTGCCCTTGCCTTGGGAAAACAGTTGGGCGATGGCGAAGTCGGCGCTGTTCTGGCCGTTGCGCGCAGCGGTCAACAGATGGTCGAGGGCCTTCTGCGGATAGACCTTGCCCAGGTAGCCACGGCGATAGATCTGGCCGAGGTAGTAATCGGCGGCGACTTCACGGCCGACGGCTTTCTGGAAATGCTCCTCGGCGACCTTGGCGTCGGCCGGCACCAGTTTGCCTTCGAAGTAGAGCTTGCCCAGCAACAGCTCGGCGCGGGGCTGGTCGGCGGCGCGGCCGTTGTCCAGGTACTTCATCATCTGGTCGACGTCGCCCAGTTCGGAGAAGTCGTAGATCAACTGCGCGAGGGTGACCCACGACGCCGGGTAGCCCGGTGCGATCGGTTCGAGCAGCGATTGCGCGGTCTTCTCGTCGGTCTTGCCCAGGGTCGCATCGGCGAGCACACGGGCGACGCTGTCGACGCGCTGCGCCGAAACGCTGCCGCGAGCGTGAGCCGCTTGCATCTGCTTGATCAGCTCGGCCTGTTGCTCTGGCTTGGCCTGTTTCTGGTAGACCGTGGCCAGTTCGACGTAGCAGATGTCGCTGGTGTTGAGCGCGGCCTTGCAGATCTTTTCCACGTCATCCAGATGCTGGTCGTAGGTGCCCTGGGTGCGATAGAGCAGCACTTGCGCCAAGCCGGCTTCCGGCTTGTTCTCGGCACGCCATTGGCTGATCTGCTGCTGGGCATTCACGTTGGGAAAGCTGTGCGGGTATTGCAGGTACAGCATCGCCAGCGGAATCAGCGTGTTGCCTTCGCCCGCGGCGGCCGCTTTTTTCAACAGGGTTTCGGCTTCGTGCTGCTCGGCTTCGGTGGAACCGGGCTTGGCCACCAGCAGGCGACCTAGGCGTGCCTGGGCGCGCGGCGAAACGCTGGCCGCGGCGCGGTAAGTTGCCTCGGCTTGTTTCATCTGCGCCGGGTCGCGACTGTCGACCTGGATATCGGCCAGACCGACCTGCGCTTCGCTGTAGCCCAGGTCTGCCAGTTGCCGGTAGTTTGCCGCAGCGGTGGCGGTATCGCCGCGCTTGAGCGCTTCGTTGGCCAGGCGCTGGTCGGGGAGGCCGGCGCAGCCGGCCAGGCTCACCGCCAATGCCACTGCACACAGAGACCCCATGTGGGAGCGGGCTTGCTCGCGAAAGCGGTGTGTCAGCGAGCATTGATTCTGAATGTTCAACCGCATTCGCGAGCAAGCCCGCTCCCACAGGGGCTGCGGCGTGTTTTGAGTTTTTGTGATGGTCACAGGCATATCCTCGACTTAAAGACCGACAGCCATGGCTTTGTCGATCAGCCAGTTCAGGTTCGGGCCACGGTCGCTGCTGACTTCCACCGGGCGGCCGGCGAGGGCGCTGTCCAGGGTTTCGTCGGGCTGGATCAGCACGCGGATATCCGAAGAGAGGTCGGCGCTTTTCAGGCTGGTGCTGCTGACGATCTTGCCGGTGCGGCTCTTGTCTTCGCCGGCGATCTGGAACCGCACCGAAGTACCCGGGCGTACGTCGCCGAACTGGCGATAGGAGAAGCGCGCTTCAACATTGGCTTCGCCGCCCCGCGGGACCAGTTGGAAGATCACGTCGCCCTTGCTGGCGTACTGACCGTTGGCGACCATTTGCTGGGCCACGGTGCAATCGCAAGGCGAGGTCAGGGTGCCGGTCATCTGCTTGCCGAACAGTTCTTCAACCTTGGCCGGTTGCAGTTGGTCTTCGTCCAGATGGCCCTTGAGCACGTCGAGCATGCTGGTGCTGAAGGTCGCCAGCGGTGCGCCCTTGGCGGCCACGCCGTCGGCTTTCACCAGGCTCTGTACGGTGCCGTCGCGGGGCATGGTGATGTTCACGCCCGGCACGCTGACCAGACCGGCCTGGGCGTGACTGACGAAGTACATGCCATACACCGATTTGAAAACGAAGCCGAAGGCGGCAACACCCACCACAAAGATCCCCAGGCTGAAGGTCACGGCTTTCAGGCGTCCGAACGCGGTCATGCCGTGGCCGCCGTCCTTCATCTTGCGCGCCTTGGTGAAGTTGTCGCGCTGCAGGGTCGCCAGCATTTCACCCACGCTGACGATGTCGCCAGCCAGGTGCGAAGTGATCAGGTGGCGCAGGGTCGAGATGTCCCGTGGTTCCAGGTTCTGGAACTGGCAGCCGGCGCGTCCCGTCTCGCGGTCGAAGGAGCGGACCTGCAACTCGACGTCCATGGCCAGGCCGAGGTTGTCGATGACGAACTGCAGGCGGGCCTTGTACACATCGCCAATTTTCAGCGGCAACTGACCGGCGTTGAACGCCAGGCCACCGGCGGACAGGTCGATCACCCGGGCTTCGACCGGCGTCCGGTCAGGGCCGAAGAAACGCAACTTGGCCGGGATTTTCACGCGGGCGTGTTGACGCTGGGCTTCGGATTCGTGCACTACGTTGGCGTTGACGGCGGTATTCATAAGGGCGATTTCCTGGTTAATTCAATAAGGGGGCGGTCAGACCATCAACAGCAGCACGGCGACAAAAATGCTGCCGGCAGAGAAGGTCATGGTCCGAGACGACCAGGTGTTGAACCAACGTTGAAAGCTGGCGAGATCACGGGTCAGAGAAGTGGGTTGGCGAGTCCAGGACTGTTGGTCGAGTCGGAAGAACACGTAGATCTTCACCAGCGCGCCGACGATCTGGTTGTAATAGAGAATCGCCGGGTAGGCCGGGCCGATCCGGTGTCCGGAGCACGACAGCAACAAGGTCAGGATGAACCGGGTGATGCCGATCCACAGCAGGTACACCAGGATGAACGCGGTGCCGTACTTGAAGCTGGCGATCAGCGCCACGGTCAGGCCCAGCAGCGAGGTCCACATCGACACGCGCTGGTCGAACAGCACCACCGAAGTGAACATGCCGAGGCGTTTGATCCCCAGGCCCAGGGCACGGGAGTTCTGCCGCAGGTTGTTGCCGTACCAGCGGAACATCAGTTTGCGACTGGCCTTGATGAAGCTCTTTTCCGGCGGGTGTTCAACGGTGTTGATCGCCGCGTCGGGCACGTAGAAGGTGTCGTAGCCCAGGCGCATCAGGCTGAACCAGCTCGACTTGTCATCGCCGGTAAGGAACTTGAAACGACCCAGGCGCCAGTGTTGCAGCGAGTCGCTTTCCACGTCGGCGATGAATTCCGGGTTGGTGACCACGGTGGCGCGGAACACCGACATGCGCCCGGTCATGGTCAGCACGCGCTTGGACAGGGCCATCGAGCACATGTTGATGTGGCGCTGGGCGAAACGCAGCTTGTGCCATTCGCTCATGATGTAGCCGCCGCGCACTTCGCAGAATTCGTTGGTGGTCAGGCCGCCGACGTTGCCGAACAACTGGAACCACGGCACGGTCTTGCGCACCACGCCTTCGCCGAGCACGGTGTCGCCATCGATCACTGCGACCACGGCGCGATCGTCCGGCAGGTGCCGGGAGATGGCGCGGAAGCCGTAGGCCAGGCCATCGCGCTTGCCGGTGCCGGGAATGCGCACGAAGTCGAGCTTGACCCGGGCCGGTGGGTTCATCCGGTTCCACAGGCTTTTGACCAGCAGCTCATCGGACATTTCCACGATGGAGCAGACCACGGTGGTCGGCAGGTCGCAGTCGATGGCTTCGCGGATCACCGAGCTGTAGACCTGCGCAGTGGTCAGCGCATCGATACGAAAGCTGGTGACCATCAGAAACACGTGGGACGGGTCAGCCGCTTTGCCCAGCTTGCGCACTTTGCGCCGCAGGTGCGGGTAGACGATGTACAGAAAAATCATGCCGCGCACAAAGTGCGTGGCACCCATCGAGTAGCGCCAGATACCCACGGCGCCAATCAGGAAAATGAAGTCCTTCGACTCGGAGTCGAACGTGGACACGGGCAACGCCATGGCGAGGCCCATCAGTAAACTCAGGTAGAACAGCCAACCGGCGGCCTGGAGTAGACCGTGCTTTAGCCTGTGCATAATCGGAATCCTAAAGTCAGTTGAAAGCTTCAAGCCTCAAGCTGCAAGTGAGGAGCGCTTAACTTGCCGCTTGAAGCTTGTCGCTTATGGCTGCTTTACCAGCAGATCCCTTCGGTGCGACCGTTGACGCTGGTGGCCTTGGACATGAAGCCCACCAGGTCGATCACCTGCTTGCCGTGTGGAACGTCCTGCACCAGGGCACGGAATTTCTCGTCACGGTTGCCGAGGATGATCACGTCGGAGTTGTTGATCACTGCGTCGAAGTCGGCGTTGAGCAAGGACGAGACGTGCGGAATCTTCGACTCGATGTAGTCCTTGTTGGCACCGTGAACGCGGGCGTACTCGACGTTGCTGTCGTAGATGCTCAGGTCGTAGCCCTTGCCGATCAGCATTTCCGCCAGGTCAACCAGCGGGCTTTCGCGCAGGTCGTCGGTACCGGCCTTGAAGCTCAGGCCCAGCAGGGCGACTTTGCGTTTGTCGTGGCTGGAAACGATATCGAAAGCGTTCTGCACCTGGGATTCGTTGCTGCGCATCAGCGAGTTGAGCAATGGCGCTTCCACGTCCAGGGAACCGGCGCGGTAGGTCAGTGCACGCACGTCCTTTGGCAGGCACGAGCCGCCGAAGGCGAAGCCCGGGCGCATGTAGTACTGGGACAGGTTGAGGGTCTTGTCCTGGCAGACCACGTCCATCACTTCGCGACCGTCGACGCCGACTGCCTTGGCGATGTTGCCGATTTCGTTGGCGAAGGTGACCTTGGTGGCGTGCCACACGTTGCAGGTGTACTTGATCATCTCGGCGACTGCGATGTCCTTGCGGATGATCGGTGCGTCGAGTTCTTCGTACAGCGATTGCAGAACGTCACCGGACGCTTTGTCGAACTCGCCAATGACGGTCATTGGCGGCTGGTCGTAGTCGGCGATCGCAGTGCTTTCACGCAGGAACTCAGGGTTCACGGCCACGCCGAAATCAACGCCGGCCTTCTTGCCCGAGCAGTCCTCGAGAATCGGGATGACCACGTTGGCCACTGTGCCCGGCAACACGGTGCTGCGCACGACGATGGTGTGGCGGGTGGTCTTGTCACGCAGGACAAAACCGATTTCGCGGCACACTGCCTCGATGTAGTTCAGTTCCAGGTCGCCGTTTTTCTTGCTCGGCGTGCCCACGCAGATCATCGACAGATCGGTGTCGCGAATCGCCTCGGCGAAGTTGGTGGTGCCACGCAGGCGACCGGTCTGGATGCCCTGGGCCAGAAGTTCGCCCAGGCCTGGTTCAACAATCGGCGATTTGCCGGCATTGATCATATCGATCTTGTCTTTGGCCACATCGACGCCAACGACGTCATGACCCCGTGCAGACAGGCAACCGGCACATACTGCGCCAACGTAACCCAAACCAAATATGCTGATGCGCATCGCAATTACCTCTGTATTGATCAAGCCATTAGAAGGCCGGAGTTAATGGTGTTCAGCGTGTTTTAGTGCACTCGCAAGTGCGCCTTACAGGCGCAGCAATGCCCTGTGCTGGCATATAAGTTACGAGTGTCTAAATAAATGCACTCAAGGGGTGCGCAACTAGGCCTTGTTGTTATGATTTGCCCTGTTATGCAGCCGATCCTCCTTCCGAAGGATGCAGGTGCAACGGCCTTGCACGCTTGATGTCAGGCCGAAAGCCCGTAAATCAAGCGGTTGGGTGCTCGGGTGAGCACGTTTATAGGGGCGCTGCCGTGGCCTTGTAGGGGATAGTCATACCGCGTTATCTCCTGTCCGCTCGCTGTTGTTCAAATCAGTGATTAGTCAGCGCAAGTTAGTATTTCAACTTCGCTACAAGAATCGCTTATCTGCGTAAGTTATCTCGTACAGGTTCGGCGAGAATCGTTACCGGTGGTATGAGCGGCGCGTTTGGACATAGTTCCGGTCCGCTCATCGTGAAATCTGAAATTTCTTGAAATATTGAGAAAGATGGCACTGCTCTCAAATTGATAGCACTTGCCGTTTGGCCCTTTATATATAGGCGGATAATTGGGGCGGATAGTTTTTTGCCACTACTGTTGAAAAAAGTCAGTGCCACTACGCAAAAAAATGATTGAAGTCGAGTGAAACTAAAGTTAGGAAAACGATCGATGGTTTTTTGACGCCAATAGGCTGGCGATCAGGAGGGGAATTGTCGGACGATCAATGGGCAGCGCATGAGGGGGTGTTCGCTCATGCGCCGACCGGCTGCATCACTCTGGTGCGTGATCGCGCAGAAACACCAGGTTGTCCGGTTTGGACTGTTCAGCGCTGTAGCGATAACCTTGAACGTCGAATTGCTTGAGGGTGGCCGGATCGTTGATGCGTTCTTCGATGACGAAGCGGCTCATCAAGCCACGGGCCTTTTTCGCGTAGAAGCTGATGATCTTGTACTGGCCGTTCTTCAGGTCCTTGAACTCGGTATTGATGATGCGTGCGTTCAAGGCGTTGCGTTTGACCGCCGAGAAGTACTCGTTGGACGCCAGGTTGAGCAGCACGTCATCGCCTTGATCGACCAGGGCTTCGTTCAGCCATTCGCTGATGCGTGTACCCCAGAAGGCATACAGGTCCTTGCCCCGGGCGTTGGGCAATTTGGTGCCCATTTCCAGGCGATAGGGTTGCATCAGGTCCAGTGGACGCAGCAGGCCGTACAGGCCGGACAACATGCGCAGATGCTGCTGGGCATAGTCAAAATCGGCTTCGCTGAAGGTTTGTGCATTCAGGCCGGTGTACACATCGCCCTTGAAGGCCAACAGCGCCTGCTTGGCGTTTTCCGGGGTGAACGCGGGCGTCCAGCTGCCGAAACGCGCGGCGTTGAGCCCGCCGATCTTGTCGGAAACGTGCATCAATTCGCTGATCTGTGCCGGGGACAACTCGCGCAATTGCAGGATCAGCTCCTGGGAGTGGTCGAGGTACTGCGGCTGAGTGAAGCGCTGGGTCGCCGGCGGTGTTTCATAATCGAGGGTCTTGGCGGGTGAAATCACCATCAGCATGAGTCGTCTCCTTTAATCGTGGCGGCGATTCTAGGGGGTTGTCGGCGTTGACTCCAGCTATGGCGTCCATAGGTGATGGCCGGTGGTATGCGCTGAACCTGTGGGAGCGGGCTTGCTCGCGAAAGCGGTATGACATTCACCAAAAATGTCGACTGATACACCGCTTTCGTCGGAACGCCGCCCGGAGCAAGCTCGCTCCCACAGTGGTTCAGTGTTGCTGCGGGAGTTGTGCCTGGATCAGCTATAGTGCCGCGCGGGTTTTGTTATGGAGACATCCCATTGCGTATCGCTTTTCTCATCTCGATCTGGCTACTGAGCGTCGCTGCCATCGCGGCACCGGGCGATGTGGCGACGCTTGATCGCAGCACCTGGCCAGAAAAACTCGTCAGTCCAACGCTGTTCGACGTGGCGTCGAGGGCCGAGATCCTCATGTTTTCCAGAGTGCTGTTGGCCAGCGAAGCGCTGGATGAACCCGCCCTGGCCCAGCGCCTGGGCTTGCGTACGATCAACCTGGAGTCGGTCAACCGGGTTCGCGAGCATCTGTGGCAACGGCTGCTGGCCAACTACAACTACGCCCAACAGAGTTGCGACCAGGATGCGTCCTTCTGTTTTCTGGTCGAAGACATGCCCACCCTGCGCGAACAAGCTGCCAAGTTCCAGGTCAGTGCAGACAGCTACTACATCAAGTGGGCCGAACCGAGTCGTGTGTTCCACACCCAGTACCTGGACGAACAATTGCGCAAGGCCGCCCTGTTCCCGCAAACCAGCAGCGAAGTCGATCATTTTGGCGACTATGAGCGCTCCGGTGACGGGATGCACGACCGGCTGTTTCTGCTGACCTTCGACAGTGCTGCCAACGCCGCGCCGGACAACACCGCCTGGGTCACCGAGTACCTGCGCAAGTCGAACATGAGCGGGACGTTCTTCGTCCTCGGCAAGGACATCCAGGCCCGTTTGGCCGAAGCTTCGGTGAGTCACCTGCAAGGGACCTACTCGAGCCAGTGCATCGGCGTACAAGGCTGGGAGTTCCGTTCCCACAGCCACTGGCAGGACTGGCAGGATTCGGTGCGCCGCAGCGCCGAACTGGTCAAAAGCAAGCTGCCGGAGAACTACGTGCCGCTGTTCCGTCCGCCCGATGGCCAGCGCCGATCCGATGCCGAAGGTTTCTTCAAGGCTCAGGGTTTGCAGGTAGCGCTGTGGGACATCGACGCCCAGGACGGCGCCGGCAAACTCAAGGGTAACCCGAGTGCGCAACGGGTGCTGACCCTGATGCTGCTGTGGCGGCACGGGGTGATCAATTTCAATGTGAAGCAGGATGGGGTGAAAACGGCGTTGCCGTGGCTGGTCACGCAAACGGCGCCGGTCGGGATCGGTTGGGAGGATTGCCAGGATGCGTTTCGCTGAATATGACAAAACCCCGTAAATATTGGTTTTTTGCCGATTTTGGAAGGGGATTCGTTGCAGGTGGACTTCCGACTTTAAACGGGTGATGGCAGTCCGCCAAGTGTTATTGGTCACTCTGAAAAATAAACTTCAAAAAAACGTCAAAGTACTTTTTTCTGTCACACGTTTTGGAGTATTACGAAGACAGACCGCCGAAACCTGCAACACAGGTGGCGTCTTCCAAGACCCCGCATGTATGCAGAACACTTGAGTCCCCGCAGGTGTATTCGGCAGTCACTTCGAGGCGCAGCACCGTCAAGGTATTGCGTCGAATGGCTCCCACAAAGGTGACCGAGTATGGATGATCACGGACGTAGCTCTTCTTCCAACCAGCCAATCCTTTATGTACTCGATACCAACGTATTGATTCACGATCCAAACGCGCTGCTCAACTTCGAAGAACACCACGTCGCAATCCCGATGACCGTGCTTGAAGAGCTCGACAAGCTCAAGAGCGGGCATCACAGCGTTGCCGCCGAATGCCGCCAGGCCATCCGTCTGATCGATAAGACCCTGGGCGATGCCTCACCCGAGGATGTCGAGCAGGGTGTGCCGATCCAGCGTGGCAAAAGCGGACCCAAGGGTTTGCTGTCAATTCTGATGAGCAAGCATGCCGAGCCGAACCTGATTCTGCCCGAGCACCTGAATGACAACAAAATCATCAATCAACTGATCGATCTGCACACACGCGACCCGAAAAAGCCCGTGGTGCTGGTCACCAAAGACATCAACATGCGCCTCAAGGCGCGCGCCTGCGGGATCGCGGCCGAGGACTACAGCACCGACCAACTGGTCGATGACGTGTCCTTGCTGCCCAATGGCTACCACAACATGACCGGCTCTTTCTGGGACCGTGTGAGCAAGGTCGAAACCCGTCAAGACCACGGCCGCACCTGGCATCAGGTGCAGTTGATCGACAACCTGCCGGCGGTGCACATCAATGAATTCATCATTGATGAACAGGGCTTTGTCGGCTGGATCAAGGAGATCGAAGAGGACCGCTTGCTGATCCTCGACCTGCACCAGGAACCACTGTTGCACCAAGAGGCCTGGGGCCTGAAACCGCGTGATATCTATCAGAGCCTGGCGCTGTACGCCTTGCTCGATCCGGACATCCACCTGGTCAACCTGTCGGGTGCCGCAGGCTCGGGTAAAACCATCCTGGCGCTGGCCGCTGCGATCGAGCAGACCATGGTCAGCAAACGTTATCGCCGCATCATCGCCACCCGCAGCGTGCAGGGCCTGGACCAGGAAATCGGCTTCCTGCCCGGCACCGAGGCGGAAAAAATGGAGCCGTGGCTGGGCGCCATCACCGACAACCTCGAAGCCTTGCACATGGATGACGAAAGCACCCATGGCAGCGTCGACTACATCCTCAGCAAAGTGCCGTTGCAGTTCAAATCCCTCAACTACATCCGGGGCCGCAGCTTCCAGCAGAGCCTGATCCTGATCGACGAATGCCAGAACCTCACGCCGCACCAGATGAAAACCATCATCACCCGTGCCGGCGCCGGTTCCAAAGTGGTGTGCCTGGGTAACCTGGCACAGATCGACACCCCTTACCTGTCCGCGACCAGCTCCGGGCTGACCTACCTCACTGAACGCTTCAAGGACTTCCCGAACGGGGTGCACATCACCTTGCAAGGGGTACCACGCTCGATTCTGGCCGAATACGCCGAATCGCATTTGTAATTGTCCACCGAAACCGGGCGGCCCTACAGCCGCCCGGTTTTTGTGGAAGTATGAAAAACCTGTGGGAGCGGGCTTGCTCGCGAATGCGGTGGATCAGTCACCCATGCATTGACTGACCTGCCGCTTTCGCGAGCAAGCCCGCTCCCACATTGGTTTGTGGTGGGCCGATAATCGTGCGTGCGAAAAATTGACCCACAGGTTTACAATCGATGCTCCTGATCAGGAGTAAATCCGTGCTGACTCATCTCGATTCCCAAGGTCGCGCCAACATGGTCGACGTCACCGAAAAAGCCGTGACGTTCCGTGAGGCGACGGCCCAAGCGCTGGTGCGCATGCTGCCCGAAACCCTGCAGATGATCGTCAGTGGCGGCCACCCCAAGGGTGATGTGTTTGCCGTGGCGCGCATTGCCGGCATCCAGGCGGCGAAGAAAACCAGCGATCTGATTCCCCTGTGCCATCCGCTGATGCTGACCGGCGTCAAGGTCGAGCTCAGTGCTGAAGGCGACGATTCGGTGCGCATCGTGGCGCGCTGCAAGCTGTCCGGGCAGACCGGCGTCGAGATGGAAGCCCTGACCGCCGCCAGTGTCGCCGCGCTGACCATCTACGACATGTGCAAGGCCGTGGACCGTGGCATGACCATCGAAAGTGTGCGTCTGCTGGAGAAGGTCGGCGGCAAGAGCGGACATTTCCAGGCGGAGCAGCCATGAACGTGACCGTGAAGTTTTTCGCCCGTTATCGTGAAGCGCTGGGGCTGGACTCGGTGAAGGTTGAAGGCAACTTCGCCACTGTCGACGACGTCCGAGCCCTGTTGGCCCAGCGTGACGGTGCCGAGGTATTGAGCGAGCAGAACCTGATGTGCGCGCGCAACGAAGACCTCTGCCAGCTCGACGAGCCGGTCAGCGAGGGCGATGAAGTGGCGTTCTTCCCGACCGTGACCGGAGGCTGAACCATGGCCATTCGCGTGCAGTCCACACCGTTCGATCCGGGCGCCGAGGTCAACGCCATGCACGACGCCAATGTCGGTGTGGGGGCGGTGGTGAGCTTTGTCGGCTACGTGCGCGACTTCAATGACGGCCTGGACGTCGCCGGGATGTTCCTCGAACACTATCCCGGCATGACCGAAAAAGCCTTGGGCAAGATTGCCATTGAGGCTGAACAGCGCTGGCCCTTGCTCAAGCTGGAAGTGCTGCACCGCATCGGCGCCCTGGAGCCGGGCGAGCCGATTGTCTTCGTCGGCGCGGCCAGCGCTCATCGTCAGGCGGCATTCGACGCCTGCGCCTTTGTCATGGACTACCTGAAAACCCGCGCGCCATTCTGGAAGAAGGAAAACACCAGCGACGGGCCGCGTTGGGTGGAAGGGCGTGACAGCGATCATGCGGCGGCGGATCGCTGGAAGCAGTAAGCACTGCGGCGCTCTCAAGTCAGCCTTCGCGAGCAAGCCCGCTCCCACAATGGATCTGATTGAATACAAATTTTGTATACAACACAGAACCCTGTGGGAGCGGGCTTGCCCGCGAAGGGGCCATTCGACTCACCCAATACCTTGCAGAACCACCACCCGACCATCGGCCGGCACGGGCTGCATTTGCCTGATTGACGACTAATACATAAAAGTCCAAGATGGAATTATAAGTACAAAAAAGGTTTCCACCCCCGTTTCAGCTTTTTCTTCTGTCTTGCCAAACCAACAACAACCGCGAGAAAACGAACATGAAGAAGTTCCCCCTCATCACCGGTCTGGCCCTGAGCCTGTTGGCGTGCAGTTCTGTGTTCGCCGCCGAGAAAACCCTGCGCATCGGCATCGAAGCCGCGTATCCACCGTTCGCTTCGAAAACCGACAAAGGCGAGATCGTCGGTTTCGACTATGACATCGGCAACGCCCTGTGCGCGCAGATGAAGGCCAAGTGTGTGTGGGTCGAAGGCGAGTTCGACGGTCTGATTCCTTCCCTGAAGGTGAAGAAAATCGACATGGCGCTGTCGTCCATGACCATCAATGAAGACCGTAAGAAGTCGGTGGACTTCACCCACAAGTACTATTTCACTTCGTCGCGCCTGGTGATGAAGGACGGCGCGGTGGTGGATGACCAGTACGCCAGCCTCAAGGGCAAGACCGTCGGCGTGCAGCGCGCCACCACCACGGACCGTTACGCCACCGAGGTGTTCGAGCCCAAGGGCATCAACGTCAAGCGCTACAGTAACAACGAAGAAATCTACATGGACCTGGCAGCCGGTCGCCTCGACGCGATTTTTGCCGACACCATTCCACTCAATGACTTCCTGTCGATGCCGCGTGGCAAGGGTTACGCCTTTGTCGGGCCGGAGCTGAAAGATCCGAAGTATGTGGGCGAGGGTGCCGGGATTGCCGTGCGCAAGGGCAACACTGAACTGGTCAGCGAGCTGAACACGGCCATTGATGGCATTCGTGCCAGTGGTGAGTACCAGAAGATTTCGGACAAGTACTTCAAGTCGGATATCTACGGCGACTGATAGTCCGCTATCGCGAGCAAGCCCGCTCCCACAATGGATCTCTACCAAACACAGATTTTGTGTTCGATGCAGAACCAGTGTGGGAGCGGGCTTGCTCGCGAAGAGGCCAGATCCAGCTATACAAATTTCAGGGCCTAGCCCTTCAATTCCTTCAAATGCTTGTACACCGTCGCCCGGCCCATGTTCAGCACATTGGCCACGTAGTTCGATGCGCTTTTGCCCTTGAACGCGCCTTCGGCGTGCAACGCCAGCACCAGCTCGCGTTTGTGGTCGCGGGTCAGCAGGTTCAGGCTCAACTGGCGCTCGCGCAGCCAGGCGTGGAGGAAGGTGTTGATCCGCTCCTGCCAGTCATCGCGGAACAGTGCATCCGGTTGCGGGATCAGTTTGGTCGGCGACAGGAACAGGTCCAAAGCGGCCTTGGCATTCTCGAACAGCGAAATATTCAGGTTGATGCACAGCACCGCCAGCGGATGACCTTCGCTGTCGCGCAGTACCGTGCTGAGGCTGCGAATCTTCTGGCCATCCCAATTGAGCTTTTCGTACGGCCCGATGTTTCGTTCGCTGACATCGTCGCTGAGCATGTCTTCCAGCGCCGAGTCGTCGCCGATTTCCCGCTTGGACAGGTTGTTGGCGATGTAGTCGACCTTTTGCGTGCGCAGGTCGTGCAGCACCACTTCGGCGTGGGGGAAAAACAACGTGGCGATGGCGTCGGCGATCGCGTGGAAGTTATCCAGGGACGTGTCGTCCAGGGCCGAGTCTTTTTCGGGGGCGTTCATACAGTGGAACTCCAGGCAGCGTCAGCGCCCCATCAAAGGGGCGCTGAAAGTGTGCCGTAATCGTGGGGGGCACGTCACCTGAGGATCAGGCTCAGCCGAGGCGGGCAGGGGAGAGCATGTCGGCATTCAGGCCAAACCGGCCGAACGACTCGGGCAACGCTGCACCGCGCACCAGTGCCGCGCTGGCCTGGCCCATGGCCGGCGAAGTCTGGATGCCATACCCGCCTTGCGCCGCGACCCAGAACAGCCCTGGCACCTGTGGATCGAAACCGGACAGCAAATCGCCGTCGCTGACGAAGCTGCGCAGGCCGGCCCAGGTGCGGGTCGGGCGGCGAATGGTCAGGGTCGTGGCTTCTTCGATCTGGTAGATGCCCATGGCGATGTCCAGTTCTTCAGGCTGTACGTCATGGGGTTCCACCGGATCGGCGTTGGCCGGCGAACCGAGGAACATCCCGGCGTCGGGTTTCATGTAGAAGGATTCGTCGAGGCTGACCAGCATTGGCCAATGATGGATGTCCACGCCCTCCGGGCCGGCGAAGATGAACGCGGCACGGCGTTTCGGTTGCAGGCCCAGGGGTCTGGCGCCGGCCAGTTCGCCGATCCTGTCGGCCCAGGCGCCGGCGGCGTTGATGATGACCGGGGCGCTGAACGTCTGAGTGCCGGTCTGGACGTGCCATGTACCCTGGTCATCGCGGCTCAGGCTGACGACTTCGGCGTCGGTGTGGACTTCGCCCTGATTGCGGCGGATGCCTCGCAGGTATCCCTGATGCAGGGCGTCGGTGTCGATGTCGGTGGCGGTCGGATCGTAGATCGCGCCGTGGACTTTTTCCCGGCGCAGGATGGGTACCAGCGCGCAGGCCTCGTCGGTGCTGAGCAATTGCATCTCCGGCACCGTGGCTTTCGCGCTCTGGTATTGCCTGTTCAGTTCGTCCGGGTCGCCGGTGAAATCCACGGTCATTTCGCCGCGTGGCGTCAACAGCGGGTGTTCACAGAAGCCGCTGGGCGGATTGTTGAAAAAGTCCCGGCTGGCCAGGGTCAGTGCGCGAACCTGCGGGGTGCCGTAGGCGGCGGTGTACAGGGCAGCCGAACGTCCGGTGGAATGGTAGGCCGGATGGGATTCGCGTTCGAGTACGATCACGCGGCCATGCTGCGACAGCCAGAAACCGGTGGAAGCGCCGGCGATACCGCCGCCGATGATGATGAAATCTGCCTGGCTCATGAACGTCTCCTGTGAGGCGCGATGCTGAAATTGTAGTGATCCCCTGTGGGAGCGGGCTTGCTCGCGAAAGCAGTTTGACAGTCGATATCTCAGGTGAATGTCAGACCCTATTCGCGAGCAAGCCCGCTCCCACAGGTTTCGCGTTGTTAGTGATTCAGCTGGTAGATCGCATTGGCCAGCGCAATGTCTTCCAGGCCCAGCCCGATGGAGCGGAAAAACACATGCCGATCGTAACCGGGGCGCTGGACTTTATCGCTGAGCAGGTCCGGCAGGTCGCCGACAATCGCGCTCTTGTCCCAGCCATGTTGTTCGCCGGCAATCAGCATTTCACCGGCTGCGCCGGGGGTGGTCAGGCGATAGTCGCAGAACACCTGCATGTCATTGAGGCTTTGCGGCGGCACTTCGTGGGCACGCGGCGCGTTGGTACTGATGGAGGTGATCAGCGCCGGTTTGCGCAAGCTCGACGGATCGATCACCGGACCGGCGGATGAGGTGCAGAGCATGATCACGTCGGCGTCCTGCGCGGCAGCTTCGCGACTCTCGACGATGTTCAGGCGTGGTTCGATGTTTTTCAGCAGGCTCACGGTTTGAGCATCATCGCTCAGGTGCGGCGCGTACAGGCTGATGCTCTGCCAGTCGCGCAGGCCTTTCACGTAATGCAGGTGCGCCTGGGCCACTTTGCCGCTGCCGATGATGGCCAGGCGATTGGCAGTCAGCGGCGCGAGGGCATCGACCGCCACGGCGGTGGTCGCGGCGGTGCGTGCGGTGGTCAGTTCACCCGCGTCGCACAGCAACAGCGGCTGGCCGGTGTGCATCGACATCAGCACAGTCCATGCAGTCACCAAGGGTCCCTGCTCACGGACGATGTACGGCGAAGTCTTGATGCCGTACACGCCGTCTTCGGCCAACACACCCAGGTAGTTGATGAAGTCACCGGCGCCCTGGGGAAATTCCACCCGTTGTTGTGCCGGTTGCACGGCTTGCCCGGCCGCCAGGTCACGGAACATTTTGCGCAGGATCTGCGGCACGTCGACCTGCGCCAGCAATTCGCGAGCCTGGTTCTGGTTGATCACTTGGGGCGTATTGGACATGGTCGGCTCCGGGACTGAAAGTAAACTAATTTGTCCATTATGGACTTTTAGTTTTATCTCACAATATCCGGGCGAAAAAAAAGCGCAGTCCGTTTCCGGCTGCGCTTGTCTTTTCAGCGTCCTTTAGTGTGGGCGCTTGCGCTCAACCGCCCGCAACAGATGCGTCGGTGGTGTTTCACAGCTGATCTTGCGCCCCAGTTTTTCCTCGATGGACGGTAACTGGTAGGAATCGTCTTCACCGGCAAAGCTGATGGACACACCGTCGGCGCCAGCACGACCGGTCCGTCCGATGCGGTGCACGTAGTCGTCCGGCACTTCCGGCAGGGTGAAGTTGATCACATGGCTGATGCCGTCGATGTGGATACCGCGACCGGCCACGTCGGTGGCGACCAGGACGCGGATCTTGCCTTCGCGGAAACCTTCCAGGGTCTTGATGCGCTTGTGCTGCGGCACGTCGCCGGACAGTTGCGCAGCGTTGATGCCGTCGCGCACCAGGCGTTCTTCGATGCGTCGCACTTCATCCTTGCGGTTGGCGAACACGATCACCCGTTCCCAGCCATTGTCGTTGACCAGGTTGTAGAGCAGCTTGTACTTGTCGGCAGCGGCCACGGCGTAGATGTGCTGCTCGACGTTTTCGTTGGCCACGTTGGTGACTTCGATTTCGACGATGGCAGGGTCGGTGGTCCATTGCTTGGCCAGGTTCATCACGTCTTCGGTGAAGGTCGCGGAGAACAGCAGCGTCTGGCGCTCGGCCTTCGGCGGCGTCTGGCGAATGATCTGGCGCACTTGCGGGATGAAGCCCATGTCGAGCATGCGGTCGGCTTCGTCCAGCACCATCACTTCGACCATGTCCAGATGCACGTCGCCGCGCTGGTTGAAGTCCAGCAGGCGGCCCGGCGTGGCCACCAGGATGTCGCAGTGGCGGGCTTCGAGGTGCTTGAGCTGCTTGTCGAAGTCCATGCCGCCGACGAAGGTCATGACGTTGAGGCCGGTGTACTTGGTCAGGTCGGCGGCGTCCTTGGCGATCTGTACCACCAGTTCGCGGGTCGGCGCGATGATCAGCGCCCGAGGCTCACCCATGTAGCGCTCTTTCGGCGGCGGGGTTTGCAGCAACTGGGTGATGATCGAGATCAGGAACGCAGCGGTTTTGCCGGTACCGGTCTGGGCGCGGCCGATGGCATCTTTGCCGGCGAGGGTGAAGCCCAGCACCTGTGCCTGGATCGGTGTGCAATACGGGAAGCCCAGGTCCTGGATGGCGTGCATCAGTTCAGGGGCCAGCTTGAAATCGTGGAAGCGGGTTTTGCCTTCCTGGGGCTCGACAACGAAGTCTTCGAGTTTCCATGGGATGACCGGCGCCTTGGGCTTGGGTTCGCGGCGCGGTTTGGCGGGTTTCGGTGTTTCGCTGAGCGGCTGTTCCGGGGCTGCTATCGCCACAGGCTGGGCAGCGGGTGCGGGCTTGGGCTCATGCTTGGGTGCCGTCGTGGTGGCGGCCCGTTCAGGCTGATTACCGTCGGTGCGGTGGCTGGGAGCGTGAGACGGAGCGCTGGGGACTGGCGCGAGTTGCTCAGTCTCGCTTTTACCGAACATTTTCTTGAGTGCTTTGAGCACGGTCATCTCATCAATTGGTTAAGGAATGTACGCCGGCCAGTGTAATGCAAGAATCGGGCGCGGCGTAGTGGGATGGATCAAAGGGGCCTTTAAACAAAGAAAGGAACCTGGAGGGTCAACGCAAGCGCTCGGTGAGCCAGGTGCCGATGTCGCGAATTTCCTCGGGTAACACTTCGTGGGCCATTGGGTATTCCTGCCATGTCACGGTGACACCACGATGCTTCAAGTGCTCGTAGGCGCTGCGTCCCATCGAGTTCTGCACCACATCGTCGTATTGGCCGTGCATCGACAGTACCGGAATGCGCTGCTGGCTGGCGGACAGTTGCAGTTCGTCGCTGAAGGTCGGTGCATAAGTAGAAAGGGCAATGACGCCACCCAGCGGTCCCTGCCACTTCAGAAAAGCGGTGTGGATCACCACGGCACCGCCTTGGGAAAAGCCGGCCAGGAAAATCCGCGAGGCGTCTATTCCGCTGGCCTTCTGCGATTCGATCAGTTCGATGATCCAGTTGGCAGACTCTTCCAGTTGCTCGCGGTTGATCGCGCGCGCGGGGCTCATGGCCAATATGTCGTACCAGCTCGGCATCTCGTATCCGCCGTTGATGGTGACGGCGCGGCTCGGCGCCTGGGGCAAAACAAAGCGGGTGCTCAACAGGGATTCCTGCAGGGCTTCGGCCACTGGCAGGAAGTCGTAGCGATCGGCACCCAGGCCGTGCAGCCAGATAACGCAGGCGTCTGCGGTCTTGACGGGTTCAAGAATCAAGGGGTTGGTCATGGCTGCTCCAAAAGTGTGCGTGCGCTCTCATTGAGTGCGAGGGCTGAGTGCGTGTCTGGTTGATCAGTTACGAAGATGTCGCAAGGTTACAAGTTTTGCTATTGACCTGCAGCTGAACCGCTTCGGCGAGCGGTGTGGTACGGGCTTTGCTATGGCGAACTCTGTATGAAAAATCCTACGCCTGTCGGTAACACTATCAGGCCGAGGTTGTTAGTGGGATTGAAAAGAATCCGGTGATGGATGTTCGCCAAAGGCCGATACGGGGCTTCGCGAACGTGAAAGGGCTACAGCCCGTTCGGCCGACTGGTGAGAGCGAGTTTTCCATGACGTGGATTTTCTCCTACTAGACTCATAGCTAACGTCTTACGTCGGTTGACCCAAAAACAAGCCAACACGGGTCGACTACGCCTCAAAAGGGTGCGACAGGACTCACGCTCCGACACAACAAGAGCAAAACTGGAGGTTTGAATGAAGATGTTGAAATCCACCCTGGCTATCGTGACTGCAGCCGCGGTACTCGGTGTCAGCGGGTTTGCCCAGGCGGGCGCAACCCTGGATGCAGTGATGAAAAAAGGTTTCGTGCAGTGTGGCGTCAGCGACGGTCTGCCAGGCTTCTCGGTTCCGGATTCCACCGGCAAGATCGTCGGTATCGATGCTGACTACTGCCGTGCAGTGGCGGCGGCTGTCTTCGGCGACGCGACCAAGGTCAAGTTCAGCCAGTTGAACGCCAAGGAGCGCTTCACCGCGCTGCAGTCCGGCGAAATCGACATTCTGTCGCGCAACACCACCATGACCAGCTCCCGTGATGCGGGCATGGGCCTGAAATTCCCGGGCTTCATCACTTACTACGACGGCATCGGCTTCCTGGTAAACAACAAGCTGGGCGTGAAAAGCGCTAAAGAGCTGGACGGTGCAACCATCTGCATCCAGGCCGGTACCACGACCGAGCTGAACGTTTCCGACTACTTCCGCGGCAACGGCCTGAAATACACCCCGATCACCTTCGACACCTCCGACGAAAGCGCCAAGTCGCTGGAATCCGGTCGTTGCGACGTACTGACCTCCGACAAATCCCAGCTGTTCGCCCAGCGCAGCAAGCTGGCTTCGCCGAAGGACTACGTGGTTCTGCCGGAAACCATTTCCAAGGAGCCTCTGGGCCCGGTCGTGCGTAATGGCGACGACGAGTGGCTGGCCATCGTGCGCTGGACTGGCTACGCCATGCTCAACGCTGAAGAAGCCGGCATCACTTCGAAGAACGTCGAAGCCGAAGCCAAGGGCACCAAGAACCCTGACGTTGCCCGTCTGCTGGGTACCGACGGTGAATACGGCAAAGACCTGAAAGTGAAGAAAGACTGGGTCGTGCAGATCGTCAAGCAGGTTGGTAACTACGGCGAAGTGTTCGAGAAAAACCTCGGCAAGAGCACTCCGCTGGAAATCGACCGCGGGCTGAACGCTCTGTGGAACGCTGGCGGCATTCAATACGCACCACCAGTGCGCTGATGGTTCTATCACCCGGTGGGCCAACCACCGGGTGATGTTCTGTTCCATTATTTCCGGGGCACTTCATGCAAAATTCAATCAGCGCACCAAAGCAGAGGCTCAGCCTCAGCGATCCACGAGTGCGCGCGTGGGTATTCCAGATCATCACGATTATCGCGGTGGTCTCGCTGGGCTGGTATCTGTTCGATAACACCCAGACCAACCTGCAGCACCGGGGCATTACCTCCGGTTTCGACTTTCTGGAGCGCAGTGCCGGTTTCGGCATCGCTCAACACCTGATCGACTACACCGAAGCGGACACATATGCCCGGGTGTTTGTCATCGGCCTGCTCAACACGCTGCTGGTGACCTTCATCGGCGTGATCCTGGCGACGATCCTGGGTTTCATCGTGGGTGTGGCGCGGCTGTCGAAGAACTGGATCATCGCCAAAGTGGCGACGGTGTACGTGGAAGTCTTCCGTAACATTCCGCCGCTGCTGCAGATCCTGTTCTGGTACTTCGCGGTGTTCCTGACCATGCCTGGGCCGCGTAACAGCCACAACTTCGGCGATACCTTCTTCGTCAGCAGCCGCGGCCTGAACATGCCGGCGGCGTTGATGTCGGACGGTTTCTGGCCGTTTGTGACCAGCGTTGTCGTGGCCATCGTCGCCATCGTGCTGATGAGCCGCTGGGCGACCAAGCGCTTTGAAGCCACCGGTGTGCCGTTCCACAAGTTCTGGGTCGGCCTGGCGTTGTTCCTGGTGATCCCGGCCCTGTGCGCCCTGATTTTCGGCGCGCCGGTGCACTGGGAAATGCCGAAGCTGCAAGGCTTCAATTTCGTCGGCGGCTGGGTACTGATCCCGGAACTGCTGGCCTTGACCCTGGCGCTGACGGTGTACACCGCAGCGTTCATCGCCGAGATCGTGCGTTCGGGCATCAAGTCGGTCAGCCACGGCCAGACCGAAGCGGCGCATTCCCTCGGCCTGCGCAATGGTCCGACCCTGCGCAAGGTGATCATCCCGCAAGCCCTGCGCGTGATCATTCCACCGCTGACCAGCCAATACCTGAACCTGGCGAAGAACTCCTCGCTGGCGGCCGGTATCGGTTATCCGGAAATGGTCTCGCTGTTCGCAGGAACGGTGCTGAACCAGACCGGCCAGGCGATCGAGGTGATTGCGATCACCATGAGCGTGTACCTGGCGATCAGTATCAGCATTTCCCTGCTGATGAACTGGTACAACAAGCGCATTGCGCTGATCGAGCGGTAAGGAAAAGCGCATGAGCACTCATACTTTCAAACCTGACATGCCCCCACCGAGCAGCAGCATCGGTGTGGTGGCGTGGATGCGCGCGAACATGTTCTCCAGCTGGCTCAACACGCTGTTGACCCTGTTTGCGTTCTATCTGATTTACCTGGTTGTCCCGCCGATCCTGCAGTGGGCGATCCTCGATGCCAACTGGGTTGGCACCAGCCAGGCCGACTGCACCAAGGAGGGCGCCTGCTGGGTGTTCATCCAGCAGCGCTTCGGCCAGTTCATGTACGGCTACTACCCGCCGGAACTGCGCTGGCGCGTGGACCTGACGGTGTGGCTGGCGATCGTTGGCGTGGCGCCGTTGTTCATCTCGCGCTTTCACCATAAGGCGGTGTACGGGCTGAGCTTCCTGGTGCTGTACCCGATCATTGCCTGGTGCTTGCTGCACGGCGGCGTCTTCGGTCTGACCCAGGTGGCGACCAGCCAGTGGGGCGGCCTGATGCTGACCCTGGTGATTGCCACCGTCGGCATCGCCGGTGCGCTGCCGCTGGGGATTGTCCTGGCCCTGGGGCGTCGTTCGAACATGCCGGCGATTCGCGTGGTCTGCGTGACCTTCATCGAATTCTGGCGCGGCGTGCCGTTGATCACGGTGCTGTTCATGTCCTCGGTGATGCTGCCGCTGTTCCTGCCTGAAGGCATGAACTTCGACAAGCTGCTGCGGGCCCTGATCGGCGTGATCCTGTTCCAGTCGGCCTACGTGGCCGAGGTGGTGCGCGGTGGTCTGCAAGCGATTCCCAAGGGGCAGTACGAAGCGGCTGCGGCGATGGGGCTGGGCTACTGGCGCAGCATGGGCCTGGTGATTCTGCCGCAAGCCCTGAAGCTGGTGATCCCCGGCATCGTCAACACCTTCATCGCGCTCTTCAAGGACACCAGCCTTGTGATCATCATCGGCCTGTTCGACCTGCTTAACAGCGTCAAGCAAGCCGCCGCCGATCCGAAATGGCTGGGCATGGCCACCGAAGGCTATGTGTTTGCCGCCCTGGTGTTCTGGATTTTCTGTTTTGGTATGTCGCGCTATTCCATGCATCTGGAACGCAAGCTCGACACAGGCCACAAGCGTTAGGAGTTCTTTTATGAGCGAAGCAAATAAAAAGCCTGTGAGCCCTGAAGGCATTATTCAGATGCAGGGCGTGAACAAGTGGTACGGCCAGTTCCACGTGTTGAAAGACATCAACCTCAACGTCAAGCAGGGCGAGCGTATCGTGTTGTGCGGCCCGTCGGGTTCCGGCAAGTCCACCACCATCCGCTGCCTCAACCGTCTGGAAGAACACCAGCAGGGCCGCATCGTGGTCGATGGCGTGGAACTGACCAACGACCTCAAGCAGATTGAAGCGATCCGCCGCGAAGTCGGCATGGTGTTCCAGCATTTCAACCTGTTCCCGCACCTGACCATCCTGCAGAACTGCACGCTGGCGCCGATGTGGGTGCGCAAGATGCCCAAGCGCAAGGCCGAGGAAATTGCCATGCATTACCTGGAACGCGTGCGCATTCCGGAGCAGGCGCATAAGTACCCGGGGCAACTGTCCGGTGGTCAGCAACAGCGTGTGGCGATCGCCCGCGCGCTGTGCATGAAGCCGAAAATCATGCTGTTCGATGAGCCGACGTCGGCACTCGACCCGGAGATGGTGAAAGAGGTACTGGACACCATGATCGGCCTGGCCGAAGACGGCATGACCATGCTCTGCGTGACCCACGAAATGGGCTTCGCCCGCACCGTGGCCAACCGCGTGATCTTCATGGACAAGGGCGAAATCGTCGAACAGGCCGCGCCGAACGACTTCTTCGATCACCCACAGAATGATCGCACCAAGCTGTTCCTGAGCCAGATCCTGCATTGATCGAGCCCCGGCACTGAAATAAACCCGGACTGAGTTCCGGGTTTATTTTTGTCCGCGATTTAACGTCCGAATGCAAAACCCTGTGGGAGCGGGCTTGCTCGCGAAAGCGGAGTGTCAGGCAACATACTCGTTGAATGTTAAGCCGCCTTCGCGAGCAAGCCCGCTCCCACAGGGGGTTGTGCTATCGACTCCATTGATCACGCGCCAATTCTGAACGGTTGCCCTCTTGGAATATGTTGACTACCATGTCAAAAAATTCATCCTATGATTGGATGAGAGGGCGAATTTCATGTCAGAAATCTCTCCGTTGGTAAAACGATCCCTGGTCGATCAGGCCCTGGACCAATTGCGCCAGCGTATCAACCAGGGCATCTGGGTTGTTGGCCAGCGTTTGCCCACCGAGCCCGAGTTGTCGGCGGAACTGGGCATCAGCCGCAACACCGTGCGTGAAGCCATGCGCGTGTTGGCGTTTTCCGGGTTGATCGAAATCCGCCAGGGTGACGGCAGTTACCTGCGGGCGGTGGTCGATCCGCTCGATACCCTGAAGGCGTTGTCCCGTTGCTCCCTTGAGCAGGCCCGGGAAACCCGGCACATCCTCGAAGTCGAGGCCATCGGCCTGGCAGCCATGCGCCGCACCGATGAAGACCTGGTGGCATTGCGCGAGGCGTTGGGTGTCAGCGGCAGTCACTACCACGGCGATCTCGACACCTACATCGCCTGCGATCTGGTGTTTCACCGCCGCCTGGTGGACGCCGCGCACAACCCGACCCTCAGCGAGCTGTATCGCTATTTCTCCAGCATCGTCGGCGCGCAGTTGCGCCAGACCCTGAGCATCGTCCCGCGCCGCCAGGAAGTGTTCGACCTGCATATCGAATTGCTCGAAGCCGTCGAACAACGCGATCCGGAGCGGGCCAAATCCTTGTCGAGGCAGTTGATCAATGAACCTTGAAACCGGGAAGTCGATACCGCGCAGTGAATTATCCACAGCCGCAAAACGTTCGGCAGAGCTGGAAGAGCTGCTGATCGACGCCGAGGCCGATGACGAACAGGTTCAGCAAACTCACCCGGTTCTGCGCCGGCCGTGGCTGTTGCTGCTGGGCCTGATTCTGGTGGCGCTGAACCTGCGCCCGGCGCTGTCGAGCATGGCGCCGATGCTCAGCGACGTCTCGAAGTCCCTTGGCTTGTCGGCATCGCAGGCCGGTTTGCTGACGACGTTGCCGGTGTTGTGTCTTGGCCTGTTTGCGCCGCTGGCTCCGCTGCTGGCCAGACGTTTTGGGGCTGAGCGGGTGGTGTTGAGCATTCTGCTGACACTCGCTGGCGGGATCATCCTGCGCAGTTCGTTCGGTGAGATCGGCCTGTTTGCCGGCAGTGTGCTGGCCGGTGCCAGCATCGGCGTGATCGGTGTGTTGCTGCCTGGCATCGTCAAACGTGATTTCCCGAAACAGGCCGGGACCATGACCGGCGTCTACACCATGGCTCTATGCCTGGGCGCGGCGATGGCGGCGGGTGCGACCGTGCCGCTGAGCGAGCACTTCGACAAGCGCTGGGAGCTGGGCCTCGGTTTCTGGGTTGTTCCGGCATTGGCGGCGGCGCTGTTCTGGCTGCCGCAAGTCGGCCAGAAACACGGCGCGCACAACGTTGCCTACCGCGTTCGAGGCTTGCTGCGCGATCCGCTGGCCTGGCAGGTGACCTTGTACATGGGCCTGCAATCGTCCCTGGCCTACATCGTGTTCGGCTGGTTGCCGTCGATCCTGATCGGTCGCGGTCTGACCCCGACCCAGGCCGGACTGGTGTTGTCGGGTTCGGTGATCGTGCAACTGGTCAGCTCCCTCGCCGCGCCCTGGCTGGCTACACGTGGCAAGGACCAGCGCCTGGCGATCGTGATTGTTATGGCCCTGACCCTCGGTGGTCTGTTCGGTTGCCTGTATGCGCCGATCGAAGGCTTGTGGGGCTGGGCGATCGTGCTGGGGCTGGGGCAGGGTGCCACGTTCAGCCTGGCTTTGACCCTGATCGTGTTGCGTTCGCGGGACTCCCACGTCGCCGCGAACCTCTCGAGCATGGCCCAGGGTTTTGGTTACACCCTGGCGTCCATGGGGCCGTTCGCGGTCGGTATCGTGCATGACTGGACCGGTGGCTGGACGGCGGTGGGCTGGATCTTCGGTGTCATCGGCCTGGGTGCGATCATCGCCGGTCTCGGGGCCGGGAGGGCGCTGTATGTGCAAGTCAGCAGCGAGAGAATTCAACCGTGACAGATGCCTATAAATAGACAACCTCCAGGGTTGCGGAACCGTCGAGTATTGCATCGTCACTCAGGTCCAGCGTTGAGGTGGGGGCAATGACGGCGACGAGGGTGACCCGGCTGCTCAGGTTCTTGATCTCGACAGGACCTGCGGTGCTGCCCGCCAAATCGGTGAAGCCAAGCCAGCTATTGGCGGCAATCGGTATGGGGCTGAAACTGGATGTACTCCACCCCCGCCCGCCAGTGGTGGAGTCGGTTCGATACACTTGCGGCAGAGCGTCCGCTACGGTGCGGGCAGGATCGAAGTGCAACGAGTACAGACCGATCCTGTTGCCGCTGCGGTCGAAATTCAGACCGTAGTAGATCTCACTGTTGACGATGGCCGAGCCTTCGCGGTTATCGCGCATGATCAATGCGAAAGGAGCCGCGGTGTTGCAGCTGATGTCGAGGTCGAGGAACTCGTCACGCAGTTGCGTCCTTGTGTCGACGTTCAGGTCCTTTCGGGAAATTTTTCCGTAGTCGACAAGTCCGTTGTTGGAGAAAATCGGGATGCAGGCGACCGGGGTGATCGTGCCTTTGACCAAGAGTTCATTGGGGGGCACCGCAAGGGCTGCAGTCGCCATGCCCATCAGCAGTCCGGTGGTCAGAGCCATGGGAATACGCTTCATCGATAAATTCCTTTTTCTCGTAGAAGTTTAGGCACTGAACCGTTCATTCAGGCAACGAACGGTTCAGTGCTTTGGCCCTTAGTAGTACGCCACTTCGAACGTTGCGGAGCCGTCAATGGTGACGTCCTGGTCCAGGGTCAGTCCGTTGGCGGGGGCGATATAGGTATCGACCCTAAAATCAAAGGTGACAACTTCTGCATCAATCGGTGAGGTGCCGCCAATAGCGGCAACGGACAAGTAACGTCCCGGTTTGGCAGAGGTTGCTTTCGACCAGTTTGCCTCGTCTATTGAGTCGATTGGGTCCAGCGGTGTTGCACCGTCCTTGACACTCAGAATTTCGGGGTAAAAGTAGCCCAACTTTTCTAAGTTGGTGGTCAGACCAAGGCCAAACCAATCACCAGTTGATGTCTCGCGTCGATTGTCAATTGGATTCAGTGAGAACCTTTGTGGAGCACTACAGGTTACGACCAGTTGAATGTTGTTTTCCCTGACCTTTTTATGGGTGTCTGGATTAAGCTCTTTGGACGAAATCTTGCCTAGTTCGATGACGCCATCATTGGAGAAGACCGGCGTGCAAGCGACTGGAATGATAGTGCCTTTGACCTCCAGGGTATTGTCCACCGCGAAGGCCTGAGGGGCGGTGCTGATTACAGCTGTAGTAGCAAGTGCTGCGAAGTACTTTTTCATGGGTGAAACTTCCTTTCTTTAGTTGTTGGCCTTGAATGTTCCGAGGGGCGTAAGTGCCCCGCGGCTTCAACAAGGCAGGGTGGGTGTTACTGGTAAAAAATCTCGATCGTCCCCGAGCCGTCGAGGTGAACGGCGCTGCTCAGGTCCAGGCTATTGGTGGGGGCAATGACGGCCTCGACCGTCACCGTGGTGGTGAGGTTCTGGATTAAGGCCGGGCCTGCGGTGCTGCTGGCCCTGTCCGTAAAGCCCAGGTAGCTTCTCTGGGCGAACGGAATCGGGTTCGAACTGGAGGTTCTCCAGGCCGCGCCCTGGGTGGTGGAGTAGGTTTGATACAGGCGTGCGAAGCTGTCGGCGCTGGCGTTAGCGGGATCGACATTGAGTGAGTACAGGCCGATCTTGTTGCTGCGGTGATCCAGACCCAGTCCGTAGTAAATCTCGCTGTTGTCCGTTGCCGAGCCCGGGCGGTTGTCATGCATGACCAGGGCAAATTCCATCGGGGCGTCGCAGTCGACCCGCAGGGTCAAATCCTTGGGCGGCAGTCGGGTGCTTTTGTCAGGGTTCAGATCGTTTTTCGTGAGCCGACCGAAATCCACCAGGCCGCCATTGGACAGTTCCACTTTGCACGCGGTGGGGGCGAAACGGGCGCGCAGGGTTATCTCCCTTGAGAGGCCTGTCGCGACCGCGTCGAACAGGCCGGTGGTTTCCCAGACTACGGCGTCACGTACCTGCAACGCCTTGTCCGACGCCCAGGCTGTCAGCTCCAGTTGCGCCGAAAGATTTTGCCCTTGCGCCGCCACACCGCCCCGAACCGGAACGATGGCCTGCTGCGGTTGCCAAAGCAGACTCGAAGTGGTTGCTTCAGGTGCTTGGCCGATGGCAGAAATCAGGCCCAGGTCCACCGGTTGCCCATCGAGCACGGCGTCACTCATGCGCACGGCATAGCTGCCGTGCTCGGCAAAGCGAAAGCGCTCGGCGGTCGCGGCCATGGCACGGTAGAACAGGGTCATGTCAGTGGGTTGGGGGCAGCTCAGGTTCAGGCTCAGGCGGCGCTCGCCCAGGGTTCGCTCTGCGGAGCCATTGGCGCGTATAGCCCGATTCGTCAAACCGTAATCGAGTACCGGCTGACTCAGGGTGAGCTTGCATTCATCGGCGAGGGCCCAGGCGTGCGGCGCCAGTCCGCTTAACATCAACGTGCCGAGTGTTAACAGCAGAGGGTGGGACAGCTTCATGGGGGAGATCCTCAAAGTGTGCGGCACCGGGCGTCGGCGGTCTCGTAATACACCTGGGTATTGGCCTTGGCCGGCAGTTCGAAACGCAGCGCGCAGCGCTCCAGCCCTGGTGCGGTTATCCACAGGTCGCGGGTGGTCAGTGCGTTGGGCAGAAACACCAATCCACCTTCTTGAGCGAGCGTGATGAACTCACCGTCTGCGCTGCTTACCGTCGCGCCACGGGGCAGGGGGGTACCGTCGTCCGTGGTGACTTTGAGCAGGGCACGGCGGGTCAAGGTGACGCCGAACTCGACCTTGTCGACGGCCCCGCGTCCGGCGGAAACCACGGCCAGTCCGTTGTTGATATCGAGGTTGCGCGGCAGCGAGCGGGTGTCGACTTCTACCGGGCTGCGCCCATAGGCGCTCACTTGAGGCACAACGGCCTGACCTTTCCAGTCGGTCCAGACCGGACCGCTTGGGGTCGAGACTTTGATGGCGCTTTCGTCGCCAACCGAAAGCAGCGCGAAGGTGTCCCGTACGGCGTATGGCGATAACGTCAGGCCGTCGCCGTGCAGAACGGCACCGCCACGCGCGCCCATCTGGTAGCTGGAGCGTTCGGCATCGGAGCGGGTGTAGTTCAAGTCCAGTTGGCTGTAGCGCGGCAGCAGGGAAACCCCCGCGGAGGACTGCACTTGTTTGTCTCGTGTGTCGTGCTCGACACCGACCCGGTAGCTCAACTGGTCGTTGATCTGCTCGTTCAAGCCGACACCGCTGCGGTATTCGCCAGCGGAACTGCGTACCCAAGTGCGCGCCCGGCGACGTTCACCCAGTGGAATGCTGAGGCTCAGGTAAACACTGTCGTCGCTACGTTGGGTGCCGCTGACTTGCCATTGCGCGGTGGCCGACACCGACACGTCGCCAATCCGGGTGCCCCAGGACGCCAGGGCGCGGCTGCTGTTTTGCCCATCGAATGTCGTTGAGCGGCTGAAGCCACTGCTGAACGCTCCAAACCCGGGAGTTGACCAGGTCAGTGACAAGCTTTGCTGATCGCGGTAACGCGACTGGCTACGTTCCGATCGAGTGTCAAACACCGCCTCCGACAGTTCGCGATAACCAAAGGTCCGGTGCGAAGTTGCGGCATTGATCGACCACTGTTCACCCAAGCGTTGCGAAACATTCAGATCGGCCTGAAGCCCCCTGTCGGCTTGATGGGTGCTGGTGTCGGCCGCTTGCAAGGTGGTCTGGATCTGTGTGCCGGGCCCTGGCAGCAGGCTCAGGCCAGCGCCCGCGGCGCGGTAATCGGCGGTGCCGGTAGCACCGGTGCTGAGCAGGACATTCGGGTTGAGTGCTCCACTCCAGCCACCGCTGATCACCCAGGGGTTACCGCTCCGGGCATCGCCGAGACTGCGTACCTGGCCGGTGGCCAACGAAAAACCGGGGGCCGGCAGGCCAACGCCGAGCATGGCAACGGGGACCGTGAAGCGTTGCTCGCTGCCATCCGCTTCCTTGACGGTGACTTCAACATCGGAGCGACTGTCGAGCCGACGTACGTTACTCAGGGAAAACGGTCCGGCCGGTACCACGGTCGAGTGGATCAGCGAACCGTTCTGGCGTATTTCGACCTGGGCCTGGCTGCGGGCAATCCCTTCGATGGGATTGCCTTGGCCTTCGACCTGGAGCGCCTGCTCCGTCATGAGCTGGACGCCGGTGATCTGCGCGCCGGCCAGTACCGGGTTGTAGAGATTGACCTGACCCGCTTGAAGCACTGTTTCGTGGCTGGCAAAGGTGCGCTGGGCGTAAGCCGCCAGGTGAGTGGTGCGCGACACATCGTTCTGCCAGCTCTGTACCTGACGGCTGCGTACAATCCAGTCGCTGGCATTGAAGCCGACTTCGGTGTTGGCTGAGAGGTAGCGGTTCGATCGATTGCCGTATTGGCTGTGGAGGCTGTTGATGTCGTAATTGAGTAACCCGGCGATACCACCGGTTTGATAACCGGAGATATCCCGGACCACCGGACGTATCGCCTGGGTGGGCACTATCAATGAAAGGCCGAGATTGGCCGGATCCTGTTCGATTCGGGCCTGCGGCCAGGTGGCGAGTACATCGAAACAGCCTTTGTCGTTGGCTGGAATCGATGGCTCGCTCAGGTTTGCCGCATCAAGCAGGGAACGGTCAAAGCACAAGTCGCCCTCCCGGTTGAACGTGACGTCGACCCGGCCGCGACGCTGGCCATTGACCGTGAGGGTGATCGGATGTCGGCCAGCGGTGAAGCTAGGGGCGGCCAATAGTTGGGTTGCGAGACTGGGGTCGATACCACGTTGACTCAGCGTTTTCTGGTCGAACGAAGTCAGCAACGAAGCAGCATCGAGGTCGTCGGCATTGGCTTCGAGCCCTATCAGCATGTTGCCAAGCAGCAACACCATGCCGGTCCGGACTCGCGACAGATGAGGGGGAGGGCTGGCCGGCCGAATCGCAGGCATGGCTTCGCCATCACGGTATTTCAATACGGCGTTCATGAGATTCACTTGGGTTATGCCAGGGTGTCGGCTTGATCCGCTTCGGATTCCGTCACGCTGAAATGTCGACGCCTGCTTTTTCCTGCACGGCGCTATCGATGATGTCCGCCCTGGAAGGCGAGCGGCGCGTCATAGGGAGGCACGGCAAAGCCATAGACCGTCGCTGGATAGATTCGAACCTGGGTGGCAGCTTTTGCAGGGACCGAAACGCTGATCTGCTCACCGGGCAGTACGTAGGTTCGCGGTAGCATCGCGGCGCTTCCGGAAGGCAGCAGTTGTACTTCCTGAGCCAGGCGTACGACATAAGGTGTTTCGTTGCGTACGGTCAGTTGCCCCTCTTGTAGCGACCATTTCAGGTCGGTCCATGGTGTGCGGTTGGGCGCCAGGCCAGCGGGGTGGAGAATGATCGGCAGGTTCTGGCGTACCGTCATACCCACACGGGCATGCCCGGCTTCGGAAACCGGTCTGCCTTGGGGGATACCTTCAAAAATCACCCGTTTCAAACGCTGGGTGAGCAGGGGCTTTTCCGATTGCAGGATGAAGCGCACCAACTGTGTCCTGGAGGCTTCAACGCGTGCCAAGGGTGGCGTCACGAACACCAGGGGTTCGGTGTCTTCGGGAATGTTTTCGATGGTGACGTGTAGCAATGCCAGGCTGGCGTCGGTATTGGTCACGGATACGGCGGTTTCCCCGTTGGCTTCATTGACGATGATCACGGAGGTATCAGGCACCATGCCGTCGGCGTGGACCTGTACGGTCCATATCAGCGCGCACGCACCGATACCCGTGTGGGTCAGGCGGCGCAACTGCTTCAAAAATATTGCCTTGATGTCGCTCATTGAATTTCCCGGATAAAAGACTGTTGGCATGGCTCGCAATACAGGTAACGCAGGGATTCCGTGAACAAGCAGGCAGTGCTCAGGGGCGTAGGCGTCTTCTTCATGTAATGGGTCGTCAGGCAAAGAGTGAGCGCAGTTCCGGGCAGAGGGGCCGGACTGCTTGGCAGGCGACAACTTAGCGAGCAAGGGGGCGTTGGAGGAATGCAACTAATACGAAAAGAGAGCGGGCGTGTATGAAAGAGTGTTGCGTACTACGCAGCGTTTTTCTGATGAGGAATCTTTTTAAGTGTGGTCCTCCTGCGTAGTCTTCAGCGCGCTGCAATGTAGGAACCATCTATTTGTTAGATGGGCAAAAAGTTAGCCCATTGAATACATTGGGCACGCGGCGTCAGAGTTTTTTTCGAGGCGTTGTGGGCGGTGCAGGAAGGACGCTACTTTCCGCGCTTTTGCGCCACCCGCAGGAGGTTTCCCACAATGCGAGTCATTATTGCTGACGACCATTCAGTCGTTCGTGTCGGGCTGCGCATACTCGTCAACGCCAGTCGACGATGCGTGATCGTCGGCGAGGCCGACGGTGTCGACAACTTGATGTATCTGCTTTCAAGTACCTCCTGCGAACTGCTGATCACCGACTTCTCCATGCCGGGAGGGCAGCAGGCCGATGGCTTGAAAATGTTGAGTACGATTCAGCGCCATTACCCGGCCTTGCCGATCATTCTGGTGACGATGTTTACCAGTGTGGTGACGGCGAGGGCTGCACTGGCGCAAGGGGTGATGGCCATCGTTGCCAAAACCGCATCGGCGACGGAGTTGCCCCTGGCAATCAATGCGGTGCAGGAAGGGCGTCATTACCTCAGCAAGTCCCTGCGCACGCTGTTGGCCAACACCCGCGATCAGTTTCACGAATCATCCTTGTCAGCCAAGGAGTACGAAGTGGTCCGAATGCTTGCCAGTGGCATGACCGTCAGCGAAATCGCCGTTCACTTCAATCGCAGCGTGTCGACCATCAGTAAACAAAAGAAAATGGCCATGCACCGGTTAGGTGTTTGCACGGACGTTGATCTTTTTTCCTACGCCCGGGACAGCGGAATGATGTGAATAGTCATCGCGTTATTTTCGTCGTGAATGCCGATAGTGTTCGATGCATTTGCAGACTATCGTGCAGGCACTCTTTCGAAGTCACTATGCAAACCCAGGGGAACCCGCAGATGAGTGAAGCCCATAGCGCCTTGATCACCCGTTTCTACCAGGCGTTCCAGCGCCTGGATGCCGAAGCCATGGCTGCCTGCTACACCGATGATGTGGTGTTCAGTGACCCGGCGTTCGGTGAGCTTCGCGGTCGCGATGCCGGTGACATGTGGCGCATGCTGACTACTCGGGCCAAGGATTTTTCCCTGACCTTCGATCATGTTCACGCCGACGGGCGCACCGGTGGCGCCCATTGGGTGGCGACCTACCTGTTCAGCCAGACCGGCAACACCGTGGTCAACGACATCCAGGCGCGCTTCGTCTTTCGTGACGGCAGGATTTGCGAGCATCACGACAGCTTTGATCTCTGGACCTGGTCACGACAGGCATTGGGTTTCAAAGGTCTGCTGCTGGGCTGGACGCCACTGGTGCGCAACGCCGTTCGCGCTCAGGCATTGAAGGGGCTGAAGGCATTTCAGGCCGGTCGCTGATAAGATCGCGGCTCGTTTCCTTTCAAGTCTTGAGCGTGCCGTGACCACCCCAAGCGAGTCTCCCGTCAGCAAGCCCTGGTTCGTCTACCTCGTTCGCGCGGCCAATGGTTCGCTGTATTGCGGGGTCAGCGATGATCCCGTGCGCCGCTTCGCCAAGCATCAAAGTGGCAAGGGGGCACGGTTCTTTCTGTCCAGCCCGGCCATGGCGCTGGTCTATACCGAACTTTGTCGCGACAAAAGCGAAGCGCTGCGCCAGGAACGGCTGATCAAGAAACTGCGCAAAAGCGCCAAGGAATGTCTGGTCGCGTCTTATCAATCTGGTTGATCGGCTCCCATCAGGCACATCTGTAGGCTGCCAACCGATTGCGCGCTAAGCTGCGGATTCCTAATTTGTGCGGCGGAGCCGAGCATGTCCGAGTTGATTCTGCATCATTACCCGACGTCCCTCTTTGCCGAAAAGGCCCGCTTGTTGCTGGGCTTCAAGGGGTTGTCATGGCGCTCGGTGAAGATCTCGCCAGTGATGCCAAAACCGGACCTGACGGCGTTGACCGGTGGCTACCGCAAGACGCCGGTGTTGCAGGTCGGTGCAGATATTTATTGCGATACGGCATTGATTGCCCGGCGACTGGAACAGGAAAAAGCCTTGCCGGCGTTCTTTCCGCAAGGTCAGGAAATGATCACCGCGTCGTTTGCAGCCTGGGCCGACTCTGTTGTGTTCCAGCACGCGGTCAGCCTGGTGTTCCAGCCGGAATCGATAGCGGTGCGCTTTGGCAATTTATCGCCGGAGGCGATCAAGGCGTTTCTGGCCGACCGCGCCGGTTTGTTCAGTGGTGGTAGCGCGACAAAATTGTCTACTGAACAGGCCAGGCATCAGTGGCCAACGATCATGTCGCGGCTGGAGCTGCAGTTGCAGCGTGAAGAGGGTGATTTCCTGTTCGGTGAGCCGTCGATTGCCGACTTTGCCCTGGCCCATTGCCTCTGGTTCCTCAAGGCCACACCGGTGACGGCTCCGCTGGTCGAAGCTTACCCGGCAGTCAATGCGTGGCTCTCTCGGGTATTGGGCTTTGGTCATGGCGCCTCCAGCGAGATGACGTCCGAAGAGGCACTGGAGGTGGCGCGCAGGTCCACGCCAGCGGCATTGCCGGATGAGCGGTTCGTCGATCCCAACGGATTCACGGCGGGTCAGCAGGTGGTCATCGCGGCCACGGACTATGGCGTTGATCCGGTCGTGGGAGAGCTGCTGTTTGCCGGCAGCGAAGAGTTGATTGTGCGGCGCAAGGACGAACGTGGCGGCGTGGTGCATGTGCACTTCCCGCGGTTTGGTTTCCGTATCGAAGCCATCTGACCTTTGTAGGAGCGAGCTTGCTCGCGAAGATCGTGAACGATAACGCGTAAAACCGGATGCCCAGCGGCGCCCATGGTTTTTTCGCGAGCAAGCTCGCTCCTACAGGGTTATTTCAACGCGGCCAGAATCGCATCCGGGTCATACCCGCGAATCAGCGTCCCGTTCACATCGATGATCGGAATCCCTCCGCCACCCAGGGCCTCGTAATCCTTGCGCGCGACGGCATCCTTCTCGATATCGAATTCCTTGTACGGAATGCCTTTCTGATCGAGAAACCGCCGGGTCAGTTTGCAGTAACCACACCATTCGGTGGCGTAGAGCACGACGTTGGCCTTGGTCTGCGTCTGCTCTGACACCACTTGCGAAGGGTTGAAGACCCGCTCGATCTTGCCCCAGTTCTGGTAAGCCACAACCACCAGCAGGATCAGCAGGAATTTTTTCAGGACGCCGCCGAGCATCAGTTGCGACGCTTCAGCTGATCGGTGAGCGAAGTGGGCAGGCCCTTGATGATCAACGTGCCGGCTTCTTCGTCGTACTCGATCTTTGAGCCCAGCAGGTGTGCTTCGAAACTGATCGACAAGCCTTCGGCGCGGCCAGTGAATCGACGGAACTGGTTCAGGGTGCGTTTATCGGCCGGGATTTCCGGCGACAGGCCGTAGTCCTTGTTGCGAATGTGGTCGTAGAAGGCCTTCGGGCGTTCCTCGTCGATCAGTCCCGACAATTCCTCCAGGCCCATCGGCTCACCGAGCTTGGCCTGGCTGCTGGCGTAATCCACCAGGGTCTTGGTCTTCTCGCGGGCGTCGTCTTCCGGCAGGTCTTCGCTTTCAACGAAATCACTGAAGGCCTTGAGCAGGGTGCGGGTTTCACCCGGACCGTCGACGCCTTCCTGACAGCCGATGAAGTCGCGGAAATACTCCGAAACCTTTTTGCCGTTCTTGCCTTTGATGAACGAAATGTACTGCTTGGATTGTTTATTGTTCTGCCACTCGGAAATGTTGATCCGCGCCGCCAGGTGCAATTGGCCCAGGTCCAGGTGACGGGACGGGGTCACGTCCAGTTCATCGGTCACGGCCACGCCTTCGCTGTGGTGCAGCAGGGCGATGGCCAGGTAGTCGGTCATGCCTTGCTGATAGTGTGCGAACAGCACATGGCCGCCGACGGACAGGTTCGATTCTTCCATCAGTTTTTGCAGGTGCTCGACCGCCACGCGGCTGAACGCCGTGAAATCCTGGCCGCCCTCGAAGTACTCCTTCAGCCAGCCGCTGAACGGAAATGCACCGGATTCCGGATGGAACAAGCCCCAGGCTTTACCCTGTTTGGCGTTATAGCTTTCGTTGAGGTCGGCGAGCATGTTCTCGATGGCCGCGGACTCAGCCAGTTCGGAGTCACGGGCATGGAGAACTGCAGGTGTGCCGTCGGGTTTTTTGTCGATCAGGTGGACGATGCAATGACGGATCGGCATGGGCTTCTCGGCTGAATGAGGAGAGGAGGGCGTGCTCCCCCGAAAAAGCGCTCAGTGTACCGCAACCACTGGTTTTGGCGCGGCGCGAAGGGCAATTGGCAGGCGACCGACGGTTCTTATGCGTTTTTTTCCTGTTTTAGCGCAATAAAGCTGACCAAATGGGTAGCTAGAGGCGGATATTTCCACGTCTGTGTGCTAGCTTTGCCCGGTCTTGCGCGAAGTCACTGCGTTAAGCGTGCAGTCAGCATTTGTCAGGTCGAACCAAACCCTGATTTCGGTATCTATAACCCCGATCCCGAGGTTATTTGGCCGAGGGTGCCAGATCCAGAAGATCGGGCTCGATGGCTGACATTGCACTCTGCAATCCATATGAATTTGATAGGGAAGGAACACTAAATGGCTCTTACTAAAGACCAACTGATCGCCGACATCGCTGAAGCTATCGACGCGCCGAAAACCACCGCGCGTAACGCTCTGGACCAACTGGGCCAAATCGTTGCCGATCAGCTGGAAAACGGCGGCGAAATCACTCTGCCAGGTATCGGCAAGCTGAAAGTGACTGAGCGTCCTGCCCGCACTGGCCGTAACCCTTCGACTGGCGCAGCCATCGAAATCGCTGCCAAGAAAGTGATCAAGCTGGTTGTTGCCAAAGGCCTGACCGACGCTGTTAACAAGTAAGACTTGTTAAGAAAAACCGTGCGCCGGAGCGATCCGGGCACGGTTTTTTTGTGGGCGCGATAAAGCACTCGCTACGCTTGAGCGTTGCTCCATCGTGCCTGGCGCCAGGCCTGTTGCTGCGCTTTGGTCTGGAAGGTCCAGGCGACGAAGCGGCTCTGCTTCTGCCCTTGGGACATTTCCACTACCTGGCTTTCCAGGGCGCCGGCCTTTTTCAGGGCGGTCTGGATCGCCGGCAGGTTGGATGCCTTTGACACCAATGTACTGAACCACAGCACCTGTTGGGCGACCTGCACGCTTTCGCTGACCAGTTGGGTCACGAAGCGTACTTCCCCGCCTTCGCACCACAACTCGGCCGACTGGCCGCCAAAGTTCAACACCGGCAGCTTGCGTTTCGGATCGGCTTTGCCCAGGGCTCGCCATTTGCGCGTACTGCCCCGCGTAGCCTCGTCCAGCGAGGCGTGGAATGGCGGGTTGCACATGGTCAGGTCGAAGCGCTCTGCGCTCTCCAGCAGGCCTGTGAGGATCTGCTTGGGGTTGCTCTGCTGGCGTACCTGGATCGCCTTGTTCAGGCCGTTGGATTGAACGATGGCCTTCGCCGCGGCGATGGCGGTCGCATCGATATCGGAACCGAGGAACTGCCAGCGATAGTCGCTGTAACCGATCAGCGGATACACGCAGTTGGCGCCCATGCCGATGTCCAGCACCTTCACGGCGGCGCCACGGGGGATCACGCCGTCATTGCCACTGGCCAGCAGGTCGGCGAGGAAGTGCACGTAATCGGCACGGCCTGGCACCGGCGGGCACAGGTAGTCGGCGGGAATGTCCCAGTGAGCGATGCCATAGAACGACTTGAGCAGCGCCCGGTTGAACGCCCGCACGGCTTCCGGGCTGGCGAAGTCGATGCTTTCCTTGCCGTACGGATTGATGATCACGAACTTCTTCAGTTCCGGCGCGCTTTTGATCAGCGCCGGAAAGTCGTAGCGACCCTGATGGCGATTGCGCGGGTGCAGGCTGGCCTTCTCACGCGGCGCCGCGGCTTTGGCCGCAGGCGCGGATTCAGGCTTTTTGCGCGCAGGTTTTGGTGTGCGGGGGGCGGTCATGGCGGTGGTCGATTCGGGTATGGCTAAAAGTGGCGGGCATTGTCCCACATCTGAGAGTCACACTAATCAAATGTGGGAGCGGGCTTGCTCGCGAAAGCGGACTTTCACTCAATATTTATATCGAATGTTACGGCCTCTTCGCGAGCAAGCCCGCTCCCACAGGAGATCTTCATTAGATGTAAGAAAGTGGCACGCACAAAAAAGGGAGGCCACTTGGGCCTCCCTTTTTCATTGCGATCCGCCGTTACAGGCTGGCAATCCGCGCATGCTGCTCGGCCAGCTTGCCGAGGGCCTGTTCAGCCTCGGCCAGTTTGGCGCGTTCTTTCTCGATGACTTCGGCTGGCGCCTTGTCAACGAAACCGGCGTTGGACAGCTTGCCGCCGACACGTTGCACTTCACCTTGCAGACGCTGGATTTCCTTGTCCAGACGCGCCAGCTCCGCACCTTTGTCGATCAGGCCGGCCATTGGCACCAGCACTTCCATCTCGCCGACCAGTGCGGTGGCGGACAGTGGTGCTTCTTCGCCGGCAGCCAACACAGTAATCGATTCGAGGCGCGCCAGCTTCTTCAGCAGGGCTTCGTTCTCGGTCAGGCGGCGCTGGTCCTCGGCGCTGACGTTCTTCAGGAACAGCGGCAGCGGTTTGCCCGGGCCGATGTTCATTTCGCCACGGATATTACGGGTGCCGAGCATCAGGCCCTTGAGCCATTCGATGTCGTCTTCGGCCGCCTGATCGATGCGTGTTTCGTTGGCCACTGGCCAAGGTTGCAGCATGATCGTCTTGCCTTCGATGCCGGCCAGCGGTGCGATGCGCTGCCAGATTTCTTCGGTGATGAACGGCATGAACGGGTGCGCCAGGCGCAGGGCCACTTCCAGTACGCGCACCAGGGTGCGACGGGTGCCGCGCTGGCGTTCAACCGGAGCGTTTTCGTCCCACAGCACAGGCTTGGACAGTTCCAGGTACCAGTCGCAGTACTGGTTCCAGATGAACTCGTACAGCGCTTGTGCCGCCAGGTCGAAACGGAACTGGTCGAGTTGGCGGGTCACTTCGGCTTCGGTGCGTTGCAGCTGCGAAATGATCCAGCGGTCAGCCAGGGACAGCTCATAGGCTTCGCCGTTCTGGCCGCAGTCTTCGCCCTTGTCCAGCACGTAGCGCGCCGCGTTCCAGATCTTGTTGCAGAAGTTGCGATAGCCCTCGACGCGGCCCATGTCGAACTTGATGTCACGGCCGGTGGACGCCAGCGAGCAGAAGGTGAAGCGCAGGGCGTCGGTGCCGTAGCTGGCGATGCCTTCGGCGAACTCGTCGCGGGTCTGCTTCTCGATCTTCTTCGCCAGTTTCGGCTGCATCATGCCGGAGGTGCGCTTCTGCACCAGGGCTTCGAGCTCGATACCGTCGATGATGTCCAGCGGGTCCAGGACGTTGCCCTTGGACTTGGACATTTTCTGGCCCTGGCCGTCACGCACCAAGCCGTGAACGTACACGGTCTTGAACGGAACCTGCGGCGTGCCGTCTTCGTTTTTCACCAGATGCATGGTGAGCATGATCATCCGGGCAACCCAGAAGAAAATGATGTCGAAGCCAGTCACCAGGACGTCGGTGGAGTGGAATTTCTTCAGGAATTCGGTTTTTTCCGGCCAGCCGAGGGTGGAGAAGGTCCACAGGCCCGAGCTGAACCAGGTGTCGAGAACGTCGTTGTCCTGTTGCAGCGCAACGTCCGGGCCGAGGTTGTGCTTTGCGCGCACTTCGGCTTCGTCGCGACCGACGTAGACCTTGCCCGACTCGTCGTACCAGGCCGGAATGCGGTGGCCCCACCAGAGTTGACGGCTGATGCACCAGTCCTGGATGTCGCGCATCCACGAGAAATACATGTTTTCGTACTGTTTCGGCACGAACTGGATGCGGCCGTCTTCAACGGCGGCGATCGCAGGTTCGGCCAAAGGCTTGGTGGACACGTACCACTGGTCGGTCAGCCACGGTTCGATGACGGTGCCGGAACGGTCGCCTTTCGGCACTTTCAGGGCGTGATCGTCAACGCTGACCAACAGGCCGGCAGCGTCGAACGCGGCCACGATCTGCTTGCGCGCTTCGAAGCGGTCGAGACCGGCGTATTCGGCCGGGATCTTGCCGTCGATGGTTTCGTTCAGCGTGCCGTCGAGGTTGAATACCTGGCAGGCCGGCAGAACGGTGGCGTTCTTGTCGAAGATGTTCAGCAGCGGCAGGTTGTGACGCTTGCCGACTTCGTAGTCGTTGAAGTCGTGGGCCGGGGTGATTTTCACACAGCCGGTGCCGAATTCAGGGTCGCAGTAATCGTCGGCGATGATCGGGATGCGGCGGCCAACCAGCGGCAACTCGACAAATTTGCCGATCAGGGCTTTGTAGCGTTCATCGTTCGGGTTCACCGCGACGGCGGAGTCGCCGAGCATGGTTTCCGGGCGAGTGGTCGCGACGATCAGGAAATCATTGCCTTCAGCAGTCTTGGCGCCGTCGGCCAGCGGGTACTTCAGGTTCCACAGGAAACCTTTTTCGTCGTGGTTTTCCACTTCGAGGTCGGAAATCGCCGTGTGCAGCTTGGTGTCCCAGTTGACCAGTCGCTTGCCGCGGTAGATCAGGCCGTCTTCGTGCAAACGAACGAACGCTTCTTTAACGGCTTCCGAGAGGCCGTCGTCCATGGTGAAGCGCTCGCGGCTCCAGTCGACGGACGAACCGAGGCGACGGATCTGGCGGCTGATGTTGCCACCGGACTCATCCTTCCATTCCCAGACTTTCTCGAGGAATTTTTCGCGGCCCAGGTCGTGGCGGCTCTGGCCCTTGGCTTCGAGCTGACGCTCGACCAGCATCTGTGTGGCGATACCGGCGTGGTCGGTACCCGGCTGCCACAGGGTGTTGCGACCCTGCATACGGCGGAAACGGATCAGGGCGTCCATGATCGCGTTGTTGAAGCCGTGACCCATGTGCAGGCTGCCGGTGACATTCGGCGGCGGGATCATGATGGTGTAGGACTCGCCCGCGCCTTGCGGGGCGAAGTAATTCTCTGACTCCCAGGTGTTGTACCAGGAAGTTTCAATGGCGTGCGGCTGGTAGGTCTTATCCATGCGCGGCGGGACCCTATTGGCATTTATTCAGGAAAAGCCGGGAAGTATAGCGGGGATGAGCCGATGCGCGTAGAGCGAGGTGACAATGGGTGGGGGAAAAGTTGTGGTGGGTGTTTTGTCTGTGAGGGCCCCTTCGTCGGAACGCCGCCCGGACCAAACCCGCTCACACAGGTTGTATGTCGTACAGCTATCTTGTGATCGACACCAACCCTGTGGGAGCGGGCTTGCCCGCGAAAGCAATTTGTCAGGCGACCTGATTCAAATCGTTATGCCGCGTTTCCTTCAGGCACAGCACCGCAATCAAACTCAGCACCGCCGCCCCGGACACATAGCCGCCGACGTAGCTCAGACCGCCCATCGCCACCAGTTTCTGGGCGAAGAAGGGCGCCGCGGAGGCGCCCACGATACCGCCCAGGTTGTAGGCCGCCGAGGCACCGGTGTAGCGCACGTGGGTGGGGAACAGTTCCGGCAGCAGCGCGCCCATGGGCGCAAATGTCACGCCCATCAGAAACAGTTCGATGCACAGGAACAACGCCACACTCCAGGTCGAGCCTTGGGTCAGCAGCGGTTCCATGAGGAAGCCGGACAGGATCGCCAGCACGCCACCAATGATCAGCACCGGCTTGCGCCCGTAACGGTCGCTGGCCCAGGCCGACAGCGGGGTGGCGGCCGCCATGAACAGCACCGCGAAGCACAACAGGCCGAGGAAGGTTTCGCGGCTGTAGCCGAGCGTTGCAACACCGTAGCTCAGGGAAAACACCGTGGAGATGTAAAACAGCGCGTAGCACACCACCATCGCGCCGGCGCCCAGCAAGACGGGCGCCCAGTATTGGCCGAACAGCTCGAACAGCGGGATCTTCACCCGTTCCTGGCGCGCCATGGCGTTGGCGAATACCGGGGTCTCATGCAGCTTGAGTCGCACGTACAGGCCGACCATCACCAGCGCGGCGCTGAGCAGGAACGGAATACGCCAGCCCCATGAGCGGAACTGTTCATCGTCCAGCACCACGGCCAGGGTCAGGAACAGGCCGTTGGCCGCCAGGAAGCCAATGGATGGACCCAGCTGTGGGAACATGCCGAACCAGGCGCGCTTGCCTTTTGGCGCGTTCTCCGTGGCCAGCAATGCCGCGCCACCCCATTCGCCGCCCAGCCCCAGGCCCTGGCCGAAGCGAAGGATGCACAGCAGGATCGGTGCCCAGGCGCCAATGCTGTCGTATCCCGGCAGCACGCCGATCAGTGTGGTGCACACGCCCATCAACAGCAACGAGGCGACCAGGGTCGACTTGCGGCCGATACGGTCGCCAAAGTGGCCGAAAAGGGCCGAACCCAAGGGGCGGGCGAGGAAGGCGATGCCGAACGTGAGAAACGCTGACAGCATCTGGGCGGTGCCGGATGTCTGCGGAAAGAACACCGGGCCAATCACCAGCGCCGCGGCGGTGGCATAGACATAGAAATCGTAGAACTCGATGGCGGTACCGATGAAGCTTGCAGTGGCCACGCGGGTGGCGGAGTTCGTCGGTTGTGCAGGTGTGGAGTCGCTGTAAGTCGTGCTGGTCGTCATGCGGTGATCCCTGACAGTCATGTGCCCCAGTGGAGCGAATTATTATGGTCGAGAACCCAGGGATGTGGGTGGAGGCACGGTCGCTGTTCAAGGTAGGAACAGTCGTCGGTTCGTTGCGGGCTTTGCGGGTGGACAGGCCGGAAGCTGCGAGGTGCGGGGTAAGCACGGGGCCGGCGAGGCTTGGGTAAGCGTTTCGATTATAGGAAGGTGGCTAACTATCGAACAAGTGGCTTGAGTGGCCATGGGGATTTGTGTCGGGTTTTAGATAACCACAGGCATCGAGCTGGTCTGCCAGATCAGCACCCGCGTGACACGGTTGTCCTCGGTCTCGAGAATTTCCAGGCGATACCGGCCGATCTTCAGGCACACCGCACTATCGGGAATAGTCTCCAGGGCCTCGGTCACCAGGCCGTTCAGGGTTTTCGGGCCATCGCTGGGCAGGTGCCAGCCGAGGCTCTTGTTCAGCTCGCGAATGGACGCGGCTCCGTCGATCACCAGGCGTCCGTCGGCTTGCGGATGAATGTGCGGGTTGTCCAGGCTGTGTTGGCTTTCGAACTCGCCGACGATCTCTTCGAGAATGTCTTCCAGGGTGACGATGCCCAGCACTTCGCCGTATTCATCGACCACCATGCCCAGGCGTCGCTGCTGTTTGTGGAAGTTGAGCAGTTGCAGTTGCAGCGGGGTGCTTTCCGGCACGAAGTACGGCTCGTGACTGGCTGCCAGCAAGGCTTCCCTGGTCAGGCTCGCATCGGGCAGCAAGTGCAGGATGTGCCGGGTGTTGAGGACGGCTTCGACCTGGTTGATATCACTGTGGAACACCGGCAGGCGCGTGCGCTTGTTGTGGCGCAATTGTTCGATGATTTCCTCGATGGAGTCATCGAGATTGATGCCGTCCACGTCGCTGCGCGGTACCAGGATGTCATTGACGGTGATGTTGTCCAGCGCGTGGATGCCAGGCAGCGGGTGAGGGCGGCTTACGGTTTCGGAGGGTGCATGCCGCTCCGTCAGCGTTTCGTCCTCACTTTGTTGCACCACTTTGGCTTTACGGACGAATGGGCGCGTCAGCAAGCGGCTGATGCTGGTGAGCAGCCATGCCGCGGGATAGATGATTTTCAACGGTAGCCGCAGCAGGTTGTTGCCTTGGGCCAGGATCGCATCCGGATAGCGAGCGGCGAGGGTGCGTGGCAAGTAGTCGGAAAACACCAGCAACATGGCGCCCGCCCCGAGGCAGGCGACCCACGGGCCGTTCTCGGCCCAGGTGAAAATGGCCAGCAAGGTGCTGATGACCACCACGAGTGCACGGCACAGTGTGTTGCAAAAAATCAGGCTGGCCAGGGGGAAGCTGAGTTTCGCCACCGGTTTGTCGCTGGAACGCGTTGCGGTGCGCTGGGCCAGCAAGTGCTGGTGCGCCGCTTCGATGGCGGTAAACAGCCCCGACCATAAAACCAGCAGGGTCACTACCGCGAGCATCGGCCCTATGGGCAAGTCGTCCATTAATGCCGCCCGTCAGATATGCAGGATGTATTCACGAACCAGCTTGCTGCCGAAATACGCCAGCATCAGCAGGCAAAAACCGGCCAGGGTCCAGCGAATGGCTTTGTGCCCGCGCCAGCCGAGGCGATTGCGCCCCCACAGCAGCACGCTGAAAACGACCCAGGCCAGGCAGGCCAGCAGGGTCTTGTGCACCAGATGCTGGGCGAACAGGTTCTCGACGAACAGCCAGCCGGAAATCAGCGACAGCGACAACAGCGTCCAGCCGGCCCAGAGAAAACCGAACAGCAGGCTTTCCATGGTTTGCAGCGGCGGGAAGTTCTTGATCAGCCCGGAGGGGTGCTTGTGCTTGAGCTGGTGGTCCTGGACCAGCAGCAGCAAGGACTGGAACACCGCGATGGTGAACATGCCATAGGCCAGAATCGAAAGCAGGATGTGGGCGAGGATGCCCGGCTCCTCATCGATGACCTGTACCGTGCCGGCGGGGGCAAAGTGCGCCAGCATCACGGTCAGGGCCCCAAGCGGGAACAGCAGGACCAGCAGGTTCTCTACCGGAATCCGCGAGCAGGCCAGCAGGGTCAGTGCGATGACTGCTACGGCAATCAGGCTGGCGGCACTGAAGAAGTCCAGGGCCAGGCCGGTCGGGGTCAGCAGGTGGGTGAGCAGGCTGACGCTGTGGGCCAGGACGGCGAGCACGCCGAGCATGACCAGCAGGCGTTTGTTGACCTTGGCGCCGGACGCCAGGCGAGTGCCCTGGTAAATGGTCGCAGCGGCATACAAGCAGGCGGCGGCGAGGGTCGTTAGCAAGCTGGGTGACAAGGGGAGCATAAATCCTGTTAGGCAAGCCCGAAAGTCGCTGAGTTTGGCATAGAACCCCTGCCACACGAAAGACCGCGCAACCCGACGGCGAGGTGTCCGCCGGCCACAGTCTTCGCTATAATCCGCGACCTGCCCACGCCGCAGGCTCGCCGAGCACACGTTTAGTCCGGTCCGGGCCGCCATTATCCCGGTCTACACAGGGCCTGAAAGGATCGCGCAATGTTTGAAAACTTAACCGACCGTCTCTCGCAGACGCTGCGCCATGTCACCGGCAAGGCCAAGCTGACTGAAGACAACATCAAAGACACCCTGCGTGAAGTGCGCATGGCGTTGCTCGAAGCCGACGTCGCCCTGCCGGTGGTCAAGGACTTCGTCAATTCGGTCAAGGAACGCGCCGTAGGCACCGAGGTGTCGCGCAGCCTGACGCCGGGCCAGGCCTTCGTGAAGATCGTCCAGGCCGAACTCGAAAGCCTGATGGGCGCGGCCAACGAAGACTTGAACCTGAGCGCAGTGCCGCCAGCGGTCATCCTCATGGCCGGTTTGCAGGGCGCCGGTAAGACCACCACCGCCGGCAAGCTCGCGCGCTTCCTTAAAGAGCGCAAGAAGAAGTCGGTCATGGTCGTGTCCGCCGACGTTTACCGTCCGGCGGCGATCAAGCAGCTGGAAACCCTGGCCAACGACATCGGCGTGACCTTCTTCCCGTCGGACCTGAGCCAGAAGCCGGTCGACATCGCCAATGCGGCTATTAAGGAAGCAAAACTCAAATTCATCGACGTGGTCATCGTCGATACCGCCGGTCGTCTGCACATCGATGAAGAGATGATGGGCGAGATCAAGGCGCTGCATGCCGCGATCAACCCGATCGAAACCCTGTTCGTGGTCGATGCCATGACCGGCCAGGACGCCGCCAACACGGCCAAGGCCTTCGGCGATGCATTGCCGCTGACCGGCGTGATCCTGACCAAGGTCGACGGCGACGCCCGTGGCGGTGCCGCGCTGTCGGTGCGCGCCATCACCGGCAAGCCGATCAAGTTCATCGGTATGGGCGAGAAGAGCGAGGCGCTCGATCCGTTCCACCCTGAGCGTATCGCCTCGCGCATCCTCGGCATGGGCGACGTGCTCAGCCTGATCGAGCAGGCGGAAGCGACCCTCGACAAGGACAAGGCCGACAAGCTTGCTAAAAAGCTGAAGAAGGGCAAGGGCTTCGACCTCGAAGACTTCCGCGATCAGCTGCAACAGATGAAGAACATGGGCGGCCTCGGCGGGCTCATGGACAAGCTGCCGAACATGGGTGGCGTGAACCTGGCGCAAATGGGCAACGCCCAGGGTGCGGCAGAGAAGCAATTCAAGCAGATGGAAGCCATCATCAACTCCATGACCCCGGCCGAGCGCCGCGATCCCGAGATGATCAGCGGTTCGCGCAAGCGCCGGATCGCCATGGGTTCCGGCACCCAGGTTCAGGACATCGGGCGCTTGATCAAGCAGCACAAGCAGATGCAGAAGATGATGAAGAAGTTCTCCGCGAAAGGCGGAATGGCCAAGATGATGCGCGGCATGGGCGGTATGTTGCCCGGCGGCGGCATGCCAAAAATATAGTGTCCTTTCACGCCAATACTGATCACTTTTGGCGGCGTCTGGTGCCCTCATGCGGCGTTGCCGCTCCTCGCCATAGCGGGCTATGACTCGTCGCAGCGCCTTGCCTGAGGGCACCAGTCACTCGCCAAAATGTGAGCGTATTGGCGAGAAAGGACACACGAATTCGCGCCGGTCGTCGCACCGGCGCTAACCCACACGGACGTGGGATACACAGCAAACCCGCACTTGGCGGGAGCTGACCGGCCGTTTTCAACGACGGCTCTATAGCAAATCTGCATGGCGGCCGATAGACCGCCGGAAAAAGTCATTTGCAAAAGTCCGGATATTCCTTAGAATATGCGGCCTTTCGGGCACCCATGCCCGCTGTGCCTTTAGATTTGCAGCACCGACTACAGGAACGATGTTCACATGCTAACAATCCGTCTTGCCCTTGGCGGCTCCAAAAAGCGCCCGTTTTACCACTTGACCGTAACCGACAGCCGCAACCCGCGCGACGGTTCGCACAAGGAACAGGTTGGCTACTTCAACCCTGTTGCCCGTGGTCAGGAAGTTCGTCTGTCCGTGAACCAAGAGCGCGTAGCCTACTGGCTGAGCGTTGGTGCACAACCTTCTGAGCGCGTTGCTCAGTTGTTGAAGGAATCTGCTAAGGCTGCGGCCTGAGCAATATGAACGCGACGCCAGCCATTGCTGATGATTTGATCGTTATCGGCAAGATTTATTCTGTTCACGGCGTTCGCGGCGAAGTGAAGGTGTACTCCTTTACTGATCCGATTAAGAACCTGCTGGATTACAAAACCTGGACGCTCAAGCGTGACGGCAATGTAAAGCAGGTAGAGCTGGTCAGCGGACGCGGGAATGACAAGTTCCTGGTCGCAAAGCTCAAGGGTCTCGATGATCGCGAAGAAGCTCGTCTTCTGGCCGGTTATGAGATCTGCGTGCCGCGCAACCTGTTCCCTGAACTCACCGACGGCGAGTACTACTGGTACCAGCTGGAAGGTCTCAAGGTCATCGACACCCTCGGACAATTGTTCGGGAAGATCGATCACCTGCTGGAGACCGGCTCGAACGATGTCATGGTGGTCAAGCCTTGCGCTGGCAGCCTGGATGATCGCGAACGCCTGTTGCCCTATACCGAGCAATGCGTGTTGGCCGTCGACCTGGCCGCAGGCGAGATGAAGGTGGATTGGGACGCGGATTTCTAAGCGTGGCTAACTTGCGCGTAGAAGTGATCAGTCTGTTTCCCGAGATGTTCTCTGCCATCAGCGAGTACGGCATCACCAGTCGTGCGGTGAAACAGGGGCTCTTGCAGCTCACCTGTTGGAATCCGCGAGACTACACGACGGATCGACATCACACTGTGGACGATCGCCCGTTTGGCGGTGGTCCGGGCATGGTGATGAAGATCAAGCCCCTGGAAGATGCTCTGGTTCAGGCCAAGGCAGCAGCCGGGGAGGCGGCGAAGGTAATTTACCTGTCGCCCCAAGGCCGCCAGCTGACTCAGTCGGCGGTACGCGAGTTGGCGAATCTGGATGCATTGATCCTGATTGCCGGCCGCTATGAAGGCATTGACGAGCGTTTTATTGATGCTCATGTCGATGAAGAGTGGTCGATTGGCGACTATGTACTGTCTGGCGGCGAGCTGCCGGCGATGGTCCTGATCGATGCGGTTACACGACTGCTGCCTGGAGCTTTAGGGCATGCGGACTCCGCCGAGGAAGATTCCTTTACGGATGGTTTGCTGGATTGCCCGCACTACACCCGACCGGAGGTGTATGCGGATCAGCGTGTTCCCGACGTATTGCTAAGTGGCAATCACGCGCACATCCGGCGTTGGCGTTTACAGCAGTCCCTTGGTCGGACCTTTGAACGACGCGCCGATCTTCTGGAAAGCCGCTCGCTTTCTGGAGAAGAGAAGAAGCTGCTCGAGGAATACATCCGCGAGCGGGACGATAGTTAACAACGTATCGATGGTAGATCCGACGATTTACCTTAGGAGCACAGCATGACTAACAAAATCATCCTTGCACTCGAAGCAGAGCAGATGACCAAAGAGATCCCTACCTTTGCCCCGGGCGACACCATTGTCGTTCAGGTGAAAGTGAAGGAAGGCGACCGTTCGCGTCTGCAAGCGTTCGAAGGCGTAGTTATCGCCAAGCGTAACCGCGGCGTAAACAGTGCATTCACCGTTCGTAAAATCTCCAACGGTGTTGGCGTAGAGCGTACTTTCCAGACCTACTCCCCGCAAATCGACAGCATGGCTGTCAAGCGTCGCGGTGACGTACGTAAAGCCAAGCTGTACTACCTGCGCGACCTGTCGGGTAAAGCAGCTCGCATCAAGGAAAAACTGGCTTAAGTCCAGCTTCCGATGCAAAAAAAAGCAGCCTGCGGGCTGCTTTTTTGTTGCCTGCGATTTATCTTCGTTGACCGTGTTGCCGGTCTTGCCTGAGCCTTTATGCCCGCCATTGATCATCCCCTGATAGACCAGTTCCTCGACGCCCTCTGGCTGGAGAAAGGCCTTTCCGACAACACCCGCGATGCCTATCGCAGTGACCTGGCTCTGTTCAATGGCTGGCTGCAGGAAAAAGGCCTGGAGCCGATCAACGCCGGACGCGAATTGATCCTCGATCACCTGGCCTGGCGCCTGGAGCAAAACTATAAGCCCCGTTCAACGGCAAGGTTTCTCTCTGGCGTGCGTGGCTTCTATCGCTATCTGCTGCGGGAAAAGCTGATTGCCGTCGATCCGACCCTGCGCATCGATATGCCGCAACTGGGTAGGCCATTGCCCAAATCCTTGTCGGAAGCCGACGTAGACGCGCTGTTGGCTGCACCGGACCTCAGCGAAGCCATCGGTCAGCGTGACCGGGCGATGCTCGAAGTGCTTTATGCCTGTGGTCTGCGGGTGACAGAGCTGATCAGTCTGACCCTGGAGCAGGTCAACCTGCGCCAGGGGGTGCTGCGCGTGATGGGCAAGGGCAGCAAGGAGCGGTTGGTGCCGATGGGCGAGGAGGCGATTGTCTGGGTCGAGCGTTACATGTGTGATGCCCGCAGCGAACTGCTTGGCGGACGTCCCAGCGATGTGTTGTTTCCCAGCCAGCGTGGCGAGCAGATGACGCGCCAGACCTTCTGGCACCGGATCAAGCATCAGGCCAAGGTCGCCGGGATTGGCAAGTCGCTGTCGCCGCACACCTTGCGCCATGCCTTCGCCACACATCTGCTCAACCATGGCGCCGATTTACGGGTGGTGCAGATGCTCCTTGGCCACAGCGATCTGTCGACCACCCAGATTTACACACACGTTGCCCGCGCCCGCTTGCAAGACCTTCACGCCAAGCATCATCCCCGAGGCTGAACACAGTCCTGTGCAGGAGCTTCATGCGTCGTGGTCAAAATGTCTTGCGTCAGGCGCATTCGGTCATGCGAACCTTATGTGATAGGCTTGACCGGTTTGCACGATGGGCGGTTATGACCCGGTGTTTCGGCACGGGCGTTCTGATCGTCCCATATGTTCGCCTTCAGGAGTTCTCATGCGTCTGACCCAGATTTTCGCCGCCGCAGCCATTGCGTTGGTCAGCACCTTTGCCGTCGCCGATGACGCGGCCGACAAAGCCATTCGTAAAAGCCTGGAAAACCTCCAGCTCGAAGTGCCGGTAGAGACTATCACCGCCAGCCCGATGCCCGGCCTGTACGAAGTCAAGCTCAAGGGCAGCCGTGTGCTGTACGCCAGCGCCGACGGCCAGTACGTGGTGCAGGGCTACCTGTTCGATCTCAAGGACGGCAAGCCGGTCAACCTGACCGAGAAGACCGAGCGCCTGGGCATCTCCAAGCTGATCAACGATATTCCGGTTGCAGAAACCGTGGTGTACCCGGCCATTGGCGAAACCAAGTCGCACATCACCGTATTCACCGATACCACCTGCCCGTACTGCCACAAACTCCACGCCGAAGTGCCGGAGCTGAACAAGCGCGGCATCGAAGTGCGTTATGTCGCATTCCCTCGCCAGGGCCTGGGCTCGCCGGGTGATGAGCAACTGCAAGCCGTGTGGTGCTCGAAAGACAAGAAAGCGGCCATGGACAAAATGGTCGACGGCAAGGAAATCAAGGCCGCCAAGTGCGATAACCCGGTTTCCAAACAGTACGCACTCGGCCAGTCGATCGGCGTGAACGGCACACCGGCCATCGTTTTGGCCGACGGGCAGGTCATTCCGGGCTACCAGCCTGCGCCACAAGTCGCCAAACTGGCGCTGGGCGCGAAGTAAATTCGCATCGTCACGGGCAGCCATTGACGATCATGGTCCGGCAGCGACATCGCCGGGCCATTAATAGAGAGCCGCGAGCATGCGGCTGTTTTCACGGCCGGCCTTGAGTCGGCCGTTTTATGGGGAGTTCACAGTGAAACCGGTCAAAGTAGGCATCTGTGGGTTAGGGACCGTCGGTGGCGGTACCTTCAACGTACTTCAGCGCAACGCCGAGGAAATTGCTCGTCGTGCCGGGCGTGGGATCGAAGTGGCACAAATTGCCATTCGCACGCCAAAGCCTCAGTTCCAAACGACCGGTATTGCGATTACCAACGATGTCTTCGAAGTGGCCACGAACCCTGAGATCGACATCGTTATAGAGCTGATGGGCGGCTACACCGTTGCCCGCGAGCTGGTACTCAAGGCCATCGAGAATGGCAAGCATGTGGTCACCGCGAACAAGGCGCTTATTGCTGTTCACGGTAATGAAATTTTCGCCAAGGCACGCGAGAAAGGCGTGATCGTTGCGTTCGAAGCGGCGGTGGCTGGTGGCATCCCGGTGATCAAGGCAATCCGCGAAGGTTTGTCCGCCAACCGTATCAACTGGGTGGCCGGCATCATCAACGGCACCGGCAACTTCATCCTGACGGAAATGCGCGAGAAGGGTCGTACCTTCGAGGACGTATTGGCCGAAGCCCAGGCTCTGGGTTACGCCGAAGCCGATCCGACCTTCGACGTTGAAGGGATCGACGCTGCTCACAAGCTGACGATCCTCGCCTCCATCGCGTTCGGCATCCCGCTGCAATTCGACAAGGCTTACACCGAAGGGATCACCAAGCTGACCACCGCTGACGTGAACTACGCCGAAGCGCTGGGTTACCGCATCAAGCACCTGGGCGTGGCGCGCAGCACTGCGGCCGGTATCGAACTGCGCGTGCACCCGACGCTGATCCCGGCCGATCGCCTGATCGCCAACGTCAACGGCGTGATGAACGCGGTGATGGTCAATGGTGACGCCGCCGGTTCGACCCTGTTCTACGGCGCTGGCGCCGGCATGGAGCCGACTGCTTCGTCGGTGATCGCCGACCTGGTGGACGTGGTCCGTGCCATGACGTCCGATCCGGAGAACCGCGTGCCGCACCTGGCGTTCCAGCCGGATTCGCTGTCGGCTCACCCGATCCTGCCGATCGAAGCCTGTGAAAGCGCCTATTACCTGCGCATTCAGGCCAAGGATCATCCGGGCGTATTGGCTCAGGTCGCGAGCATCCTGTCGGAGCGCGGCATCAACATCGAGTCGATCATGCAGAAGGAAGCCGAGGAGCACGACGGCCTGGTGCCGATGATCCTGCTGACCCACCGCGTGCTGGAACAGCACATCAACGACGCCATCGCTGCTTTGGAAGCCTTGGCGGGTGTGGTCGGTCCGGTTGTTCGGATCCGTGTCGAACATTTGAATTAACACAGCGGCAAGCGTCAGGCTGCAAGCGGCAAGTCAAAAGCATTCCGGCTTTTACTTGTAGCTTGTAGCTTGTAGCTTGCAGCTCCAAACCGAAGGTTTGCCCCTATGCGCTACATCAGTACCCGCGGCCAGGCACCGGCCCTGAATTTCGAAGACGTCCTGCTGGCAGGCCTTGCCACCGACGGCGGTCTGTACGTCCCGGAAAACCTGCCACGTTTCACCCAGGAGGAAATCGCTTCCTGGGCCGGTCTGCCATATCACGAGCTGGCCTTCCGCGTCATGCGCCCGTTTGTCACCGGCAGCATTCCAGACGCTGATTTCAAGAAAATCCTTGAAGAAACCTACGGCGTGTTCGCCCATAGCGCCGTTGCACCGCTGCGTCAGCTGAACGGTAACGAATGGGTGCTGGAGCTGTTCCACGGCCCGACCCTGGCGTTCAAGGACTTCGCCCTGCAACTGCTGGGTCGTTTGCTTGACTACGTGCTGGAAAAGCGCGGCGAGCGCGTGGTGATCGTCGGCGCTACCTCCGGTGACACCGGTTCGGCCGCCATCGAAGGCTGCAAGCACTGCGAAAACGTCGACATCTTCATCCTGCACCCGCACAACCGCGTGTCCGAGGTGCAACGTCGGCAGATGACCACCATCTTCGGTGAGAACATCCACAACATTGCCATCGAAGGCAACTTCGATGACTGCCAGGAAATGGTCAAGGCCAGCTTTGCCGACCAGGGCTTCCTCAAGGGCACTCGCCTGGTCGCCGTGAACTCGATCAACTGGGCGCGGATCATGGCCCAGATCGTTTACTACTTCCACGCAGCCCTGCAGTTGGGCGGCCCGGCGCGTTCGGTGGCGTTCTCGGTGCCGACCGGCAACTTCGGCGACATCTTCGCCGGTTACCTGGCACGCAACATGGGCCTGCCGATCAACCAGTTGATCGTCGCCACCAACCGCAACGACATCCTGCACCGCTTCATGAGCGGCAACCAGTACGTCAAGGAAACCCTGCACGCCACGCTGTCGCCGTCCATGGACATCATGGTGTCGTCGAACTTCGAACGCCTGCTGTTCGATCTGCATGGCCGCAACGGTGCGGCCATCGCCGGACTGATGGATACATTCAAACAGGGCGGTGGTTTCAGCGTCGAGCAAGAGCGCTGGACCGAAGCCCGCAAGTTGTTCGACTCGTTGGCCGTGGATGACGCGCAAACCTGCGAAACGATCGCCGAAGTCTACGAGCAGACCGGTGAAGTGCTCGACCCGCACACTGCCATCGGGGTGAAAGCTGCACGCGAATGTCGTCGTAGCCTGGACACTCCAATGGTGATCCTGGGTACCGCCCACCCGGTCAAATTCCCGGACGCCGTGGAAAAAGCCGGTGTAGGAAAAGCTCTCGAACTGCCTGTACATCTTTCTGATTTGTTTGAGCGAGACGAACGTTGCACCGTATTGCCAAATGACCTGAAGGCCGTGCAGGCCTTTGTCAGCCAGCATGGCAACCGTGGCAAGCCGCTGTAACCGGTCAGTGCTGTAACATTTTGAAGCCCGTCTCCTGACGGGCTTTTTCATTTCTGCATGCACACTTGTCGTGTTCTCGCCGCGAAGGGACAGGCGAGTGGATCACCAAGGACATGGGAATGCGGTTTACAAGTGTGTTCAAGTCAGTCGCGCGCTGGCTGGTTTTATTCGGCATCGTGGGAGTTACCGAATGGGGAGGGGCAAGCCCTGCATCGATTCAGGAGCGTGGGAAGACGGTTGCACGTTCAGCGGTCGTGCTGGATGACCAGGAGCTGCAGTGGATAGCCAGCCATCCACGGATCGTGGTCACGGCACTGGAATACCCGTTGTACTTCTTCAAGGATGAGCAGGGTCAATGGACGGGCATGAACAGTGACATGCTCAAGCGCATCAGTGACATGACGGGGTTGCAGTTTGTTTACGAAGAGTCTTTTTCCGTTGATCAGATGCTGGCTCGTCTGGAAAGCGGCGCGGCGGATTTGAGCACCATGCTGTCAATGAATGACGAACGCCGGACGTTTCTCGATTTCAGCCATGCTTACGGTGGTGCAGGATGGGTCTTTGTCGGATTGGCCGGGGCACCGCCGGTGCAGTCGCTGGAGGATCTGGCGAAGCGGGTGCTGGTGCTGCCGACCCGGCATGCACTGGAAGCGATGATCCGTCGCGATTTTCCGTCCATCGAATTGCGTTCGGTCAAGACCTACGCCGAGGCCCGTGCCTGGGTTGAAAGCGGAGAAGCCTATGCCACCATCGAGAGCGAAATCGGCGCCCAGCTTTTTCCGTCGGGCCGACTGCAGATCGGATCTGTGGTGCCGTACAAATGGGATGCGGATTATCTGGCCGTGCGCAAGGGGCAGCCGCAGTTGCTGAGCATCCTCAACAAGGCGCTTGAGGCCTTTCCTGCTCAGGAGCTGCACGATCTTCGCCGCAAGTGGTTCGGTGGCGCTACCACGGCACAGGCGCCTGGCCTCTGGCAGCGGCTTGACCAGTGGGTCTGCTGGGGCATGTTTGTGCTCAGCCTGTTCGGCCTGTTGTCCCTGCTCTGGAACCGGCGGTTGGCGGTGGTCGTCAGGCAGCGGGTCGAGGCCCAAAGGAACCTGCACGATCAGCTCACATTCCAGCATGCCCTGATGGATGCCATGCCTGACCCGATGTTTGTCCGTGACCTGCAAGGGCGTTTGATCATGTGCAACAAAAGTTATGAGGACGCCTTGTCGACACGTTTTGACCGGATGCAGGGACGGCAGTTGATCGAGGTCGATGTCATGCCCAGACAAACCGCGGAACTGCTGCATGCCGAGTTCATGGCGCAGTTGAGTACGCGCAGGGCACGTTTCTTCGAGCGTCAATTGCTGTTCAAGGAGGGGGTCAGGGACATCTACCAGTGGACAGTGCCGTTTTACACGGCGGATGGCCAGATGAAAGGCTTGTTGGGAGGCTGGGCCGACATCGCCCGGCGCACCCGACAAACGTGATGGCCGGGTTTTTTCTCTGTCATGTTCGCCGTGCATGCTCTCTTGACTGCACGGCAGGTTCGCCTGCGGTCAGTCTCCAGAACTTTCTTCTCGGGCAAGTGGTCATCTGTTGCAGGCATGCCCCAGGCACGTTGTTTTCGGACTATTGAGTGGTGATCGGGATGGAAAGTATCAGTCTGTTGCTCGGTGAAGCGTTGAGCCCGTATCAGGTCACATTGACCCCGTCAGGCATTCGTGGCGAATGTCGGGTGACCCTGAAAAATGCTATCGGCGCGACCGTGGTCGAGCGCGAGTTCAATCAGGCCCAGTTGAATGACAAGCGCCTGCTGACGGATGTGGTCGACGGTTTGCATCGCGACGTACTGATCGCTGAAGGACGCCTTGAGCCTTGTGTCATCGCGGCATTGCGTAATGCTGCCCGGGACAGGCTTCTGGCCAGCCGCAATTGAACGGATTTTTGTGGGAACCTTCCCGCGTCCAGGTCAGTCAGACTTCGTAACAGCAGGATCAAGCATTGTGCTCCGGTGCTTGTCGCTTGCTGCTACTGGTCTCCAAGCAGGCCACGTTTAACCCCGAGTCGTTTCCCCACTTCTCGGGGTTTCTTTTTGCCCGGGATTGATCATGGTTGCGTCAGATTGTCGAAAAACGCCTTGCTGTCCTTCAGGTACTCGCTGCGACTTTGCGGATCCAGCCAGGCGGCATAAGCCTCGTCCAGGCGCTCGCGGGGCAGGGTGCGCAGCACCTGATTGATTTCGGCAATGGCCTGTCGGCCCTTTGGCGTGTCGGTGCAACCGATGTAGCCGGACAGGTATTTGCCCGTGCCACGGATTGGATAGAACTGTAATTCATCCTCGGCGATGCCTTGCAGCGAAGCCTGGTAGCGGATCTCCGGGCGATACCCCAACAGCAGGCGCAAACGCCCAAGGCGCTGCATTTGCAGGAGGCTGCCCAAGGCGTCGTTACCGTAATGAGGTGCCAGCATGTCGGCGGGTGCTTGCTTGAGCAGCCCGTCGAGGTATTCGCCGTAATTGCGCTCGGCGATGATTCCCAGTTTTTCGTTGCCGCTGGCGAGCAACTTTGCGAGGTCCACTTCGCCATCCTCGATAAAGGGGGCCAGTACCTTCTGGTCAACGCGCCGCACGGCCAGGCCATTGCTCATGGCACGGAAGACCGGGATGGAAAAGGCGATCCACTGTTCCCGTTCCTTGCTCCAGTTCAGCGCCGCGTCGCAGACGAGGGAAGGTTCGTGAAGCATTTGCAGTCCGCGCGCGCGATTGACCCTCATCACGCGGTGCTGGTACTGCGGCATGCCGGCAATCAACAGGGGAAGCAGTTGATCGATGACGCCCTGGCCCTTTTTCGGTCCGTCGAAGATCGTCAGCGGCGGCAGGTCGCGTTTGAGCCAGATCAGGGTTTCCCTGGATTGCGCCAGGGCTGACGGGACCGGTTCAATGAGCAGGAGCAGGGACGCCAGCACGCAAAGCAAGCAGCCAGCGCGCGACGGGCAGAACCGAATGACCCATGCAGGCAGGTGCCTCAGTTCAGATGGCTCCGTCTTTGCGCAACTGTGCAATCTGCGTCGCGTCATAGCCAAGTTCCTGGAGTACCTGTGCGTTGTGCTCACCCAGTTGTGGCCCGACCCATTCACATTCACCGGGTGTCTCTGAGAGTTTCGGCACGATTCCCGGCATCTTGAAGTCTTTACCGTCCGGCAGTTTGGCCTGCAGGAACATTTCACGGGCCAGGTACTGAGGATCATTGAACATGTCTTCGGCGCTGAAGATCCGGCTGGCCGGCACGTCGGCCTGATTGAGCAGCGTCAGCACCCTGTCCAGCGGCAGTGAATTGACCCAGCGATCGATGACGCCATAGAGCTCGTCGCGCCGCGCATCGCGGCCATCGTTGCTGCCAAGCAGAGGGTCGTTGGCGAGGTCTTCCCGGCCAATGATCAGCATGAAGCGTTTGAAAATGGCGTCGCCATTGGCGCCGATCTGCACGTGCTTGCCGTCGGCGCTGGTGTGGATCGAGGACGGGGTGATGCCCGGCATGATATTGCCCGTGCGTTCGCGGATGAAGCCGAACACGTCGAATTCCGGGACCATGCTTTCCATCATGGCGAAAATGGCTTCATACAGCGCCACGTCCACCACTTGCCCCTGGCCGCCATTGACCTCGCGATGACGCAGGGCCATCAGCGCGCCGATCACGCCCCAGAGCGCGGCAATCGAGTCACCGATGGAAATGCCGGTGCGCACCGGTGGCCGGTCTTCGAAGCCGGTGATGTAGCGCAAACCGCCCATGGACTCACCGACCGCACCAAAGCCGGGCTGGTCTTTCATCGGGCCGGTCTGGCCGAAACCCGACAGCCGCACCATGACCAGTTTCGGGTTCAAGGCGTGCAGGACGTCCCAGCCCAGGCCGAGTTTTTCCAGGACGCCGGGACGAAAGTTCTCGATCAGAATGTCGGCTTCACCGAGCAACTGTTTCAGGATCGCCTGACCGTCGGGGTGCTTGAGATTGAGGGTCAGGGACTTTTTGTTGCGCGCCTGGACGAACCACCACAACGAAGTGCCTTCATACAACTTGCGCCATTTGCGCAATGGATCACCGCCGTCCGGGGATTCGATCTTGATCACATCGGCACCGAACTCAGCGCAAATGCGCGAAGCAAACGGGCCGGCGATCAAGGTACCCAATTCGATGACTTTCAGACCGGAAAGCGGTTTGGCGGTGAACGGCATGCGGGATCCTGCTGGGCAAGGGATGGGCGAGTACAGTGTTTTAACATAGCCGACAGTCAGGCGCTTCAGGTTGATCACCTTCGATTCGTGGATTGCCCGCCGCATCGGTTAGACTTGCCGCCTTTCCTCGTATCAAGAAGCCCGTTCATGGCCCAGCCGTCCACGACCTACAAGTTTGAACTGAACCTCACCGACCTCGACCGCAGCGTCTATGAGAGCGTGAAGCAGACCATCGCCCGTCACCCTTCGGAAACCGAGGAGCGCATGACCGTGCGCCTGCTGGCCTACGCCCTCTGGTACAACGAACAGCTGTCGTTCGGCCGTGGTCTGTCGGAAGTGGATGAACCGGCCTTGTGGGAAAAAAGCCTGGATGACCGCGTCCTGCACTGGATCGAAGTCGGCCAGCCGGATGCCGAGCGCCTGACCTGGTGCTCGCGCCGCACCGAGCGCACCAGCCTGCTGGCCTACGGCAGCCTGCGTGTGTGGGAAGGCAAAGTGGTGCCCGCGGTGAAAAACCTGAAAAACGTCAACATCGCTGCCGTGCCTCAGGAAGTCCTGGAGACCCTGGCCAAAGACATGCCACGCGTCATCAAGTGGGACGTGATGATCAGCGAAGGGACGATCTTCGTCACCGACGACCGTGGTCAGCACGAAGTTCAGTTGCAGTGGCTGGCCGGTGAGCGCGGCTGATTTTTCGCCGCTTCAGCGCGTCACCCGGTTTTATCCTACGTATTGAAGAGAAGCATCTTTCACCCCATGCGCATCGAACCTCGCCTGCTGCCCGACACCCTGCCATTCCTCGGTGATATTCCGCCACTGCTGACCCGCCTGTATGCGGCGCGGGGCGTGCAATCGGAGGCGGAACTGGACAAGAGCCTGGCGCGGCTGATTCCGTTCCAGCAGCTCAAGGGCATTGATGCCGCCGTGGACTTGTTGGTGACGGCGCTCGAACAGCGCCAGCGCATTCTGATCGTCGGTGACTTCGATGCCGACGGCGCAACGGCCAGCACCGTGGGCACGCTGGGTCTGCGTTTGCTGGGGGCGGCGCATGTCGATTATCTGGTGCCGAACCGTTTCGACTATGGCTACGGCCTGACCCCGGAGATCGTCGCAGTCGCGCTGGAGCGCCAGCCGCATTTGCTGATTACCGTGGATAACGGCATCTCCAGCGTCGAAGGCGTGGCTGCAGCGAAAAAGGCGGGGCTCAAGGTGCTCGTCACCGACCACCACTTGCCCGGTGAGGAGCTGCCGTTGGCCGATGCCATCGTCAATCCGAACCAGCCAGCTTGCGAGTTTCCGAGCAAGGCCCTGGCCGGTGTCGGGGTGATTTTCTATGTGTTGATGGCCCTGCGTGCGCGTTTGCGCGAGCTCGGCTGGTACACCAGCAAGCCGCAGCCGAATATCGGCGAACTGCTCGATCTGGTGGCCTTGGGCAGCGTGGCCGACGTGGTGCCGCTGGATGCCAACAACCGGATTCTGGTGCATCAGGGCCTCGAGCGGATTCGCGCCGGTCGTGCCCGGCCCGGGATCAAGGCGATTCTCGAGGTGGCCAAGCGTGACCATGCGCGCATCACCTCCACCGACCTGGGTTTCATCGTTGGCCCACGCCTGAACGCCGCAGGGCGCCTGGATGACATGAGCCTGGGCATCGAATGCCTGTTGACCGAAGACGCAGCTCTGGCCCGTGAGATGGCGGCTCAGCTGGACGGCATGAACCAGGATCGCAAATCCATCGAGCAGGGCATGCAGCGTGAAGCGCTGGCCCAGCTCAAGGATCTGCCGGTGGAGTCGATGCCGTTCGGCTTGTGCCTGTTCGATCCCGAATGGCATCAGGGCGTCATCGGTATCCTCGCATCACGGATGAAAGAGCGTTATTTCCGCCCGACCATCGCCTTTGCCGATGCCGGTGACGGCCTGCTCAAGGGGTCTGGGCGTTCGGTCCAGGGCTTTCACATCCGCGACGCCTTGAGCGTGGTGGCGGCGCAGCATCCGAATCTGATCACCAAGTATGGTGGCCACGCAATGGCGGCCGGCCTGACGCTGCCGGAAGCAAATTTCCCCTTGTTCGCCGAGGCCTTTGACGCTGAAGTGCGCCGGCAACTGCGCGAAGAAGACCTGACTGGCCGCTTGTTGTCGGACGGTACCCTGGCAGTGGAGGAGTTTCACCTGGAACTGGCCCGCGCCCTGCGGCATGCTGGCCCTTGGGGGCAGCACTTCCCGGAACCGTTGTTTCATGGGGTGTTCCAGTTGGTCGAGCAGCGCGTGGTGGGCGAACGGCACCTCAAAGTGGTGCTGAGAAGTGAATGTGGTTCGGTGAAGCTCGACGGCATTGCCTTCGGGATCGACCGCGACATCTGGCCGAATCCAACCATCAAGTGGGTGGAACTGGCCTACAAGCTCGACCTCAACGAGTTTCGTGGCAACGAGACGGTTCAACTGATGATTGCCCATATCGAACCGCGTTGACCCCCTGTAGGAGCGAGCTTGCTCGCGATGGACGTGAACGATGACGCTGGGAACCTGATAACCCGCGGTGTCCTGTCGTCCATCGCGAGCGAGCTCGCTCCTACAAGGGGGCGACATCCGTCGATGTCGACTAGGCTCTAATCACTGCTTGATTTTGGTCTTGTGACGTTTTGTCGAATTTTTTGCCCGCGGGGGCGGGTGTTGTACCTCTTTCCTGTCACTCGTCGACTATTCAAACAGAACCTGGAGCCTGCCCACTGATTCGAGAGGTGCCCCATGAGTCTGCTGCTTGAACCCTTTACCCTTCGCCAATTGACCCTGCCCAATCGCATCGCGGTATCGCCGATGTGCCAGTATTCCAGCGCCGACGGCCTGGCCAATGACTGGCACCTGGTCCACCTCGGCAGCCGTGCTGTCGGCGGGGCCGGGCTGGTGTTTACCGAAGCCACGGCGGTCACCGCCGACGGGCGTATCACAGCTCAGGACCTCGGTCTGTGGAATGATGAGCAGATCGAACCCCTGCAACGCATCACCCGCTTCATCAACGCCCAGGGCGGCGTTGCCGGCATTCAACTGGCCCATGCCGGGCGCAAGGCCAGTACCTACCGGCCATGGCTTGGCAAGCACGGCAGCGTCAAACCCGACGAGGGCGGCTGGGTGCCGGTCGGACCTTCACCGATTGCGTTCGATCCACAGCACACCCAACCCAGGCAACTGGATGACGGCGAGATCGCCAAGGTGATCCAGGCCTTTGTCGAGGCGGCAAAGCGCTCGCTGACGGCCGGTTTCAAGGTGGTTGAAGTCCACGCCGCCCATGGTTACCTGCTGCACCAGTTCCTGTCGCCGTTGAGCAATCAGCGTCGCGATCAATATGGTGGTTCGTTCGAAAATCGTATTCGGCTGGTGCTGCAAGTCACCGAAGCGATACGTGCGGTGTGGCCTGAAGAGTTGCCGGTGTTTGTCCGGGTGTCGGCCACCGACTGGGTCGAAGACGGCTGGAATCCCGATGAGACCGTGGAACTGGCGCGTCGCCTCAAAGCCTTGGGTGTGGACCTGATCGACGTCTCGTCGGGCGGTACGGCGGTGAATGCCGAAATTCCCACGGGCCCCGGTTACCAGACCCGCTTCGCCGAACGTGTGCGCAAGGAGTCGGGCATGGCCACCGGCACGGTCGGTATGATCACCGAACCGGCCCAGGCCGAGCACATCCTGCGTACCTGCCAGGCGGACATCATCTTCCTGGCCCGTGAATTGTTGCGCGATCCGTACTGGGCGCTGCACGCCGATGATGACCTGGGCGGGCACAAGGCCGTGTGGCCGGCGCAGTATCAGCGGGCGACGCACCGTGAGCAGCCGATTCATGAATCGGATTTGCGCGACTGAAATCCATCGATACGAAAAAGCCCCTGAATCATGAGATCCAGGGGCTTTTGTTTATGCCTGCGCTCGATCAGGCCGCTTCGATCTTGCTGCGGTTCTGCTCGACCTGGTTCAGGTAATCCTTGAGCTTGTCCTGCTCGGCTACTGTCGTGAACAAGCCGAGCTTGCTGCGACGCCAGAGGATGTCGTGGGCGCTGGTTGCCCATTCTTCGCTGCACAGGTAATCGACTTCACGGGTGTAGAGGCCGCCGCCGATATGCTCGCCCATATCGCTGAGGTCCTGCACACCTTCAAGCATGCGCCAGGTGCGGCTGCCGTAGGTGGTGGCCCAGCGGCGAGCGATCTCGCTCGGTACCCAGTCGAACTGGTCGCGGATACGCGAGCTCAAGGCTTGCGGAGTGGTCATGTCTTCACCGCCCGGCAGCGCGGCGCCGGCGGTCCAGCTCGGCTTGATGTGCTTGAAGTACGGGGCCAGTTGCGCCAGCGCCGACTCGGCGAGCTTACGGTAAGTGGTGAGCTTGCCGCCGAACACCGACAGCAACGGGGCTTCTTCGCCGCTGCCCGACAGCGCCAGGGTGTAATCGCGGGTCACGGCCGACGGGTTGTCGGATTCGTCGTTGCACAGCGGGCGCACACCGGAATAGCTGTGCAGGATGTCGTCGCGGCTGATCTGCTTTTTGAAATGGGCGTTGACCACGTTCAGCAAGTAATCGGTTTCACCGTCGGTGATTGCAACGGCAGCCGGATCGCCGGTGTACTCGCGGTCCGTAGTGCCAATCAGGGTGAAGTGGTTCAGGTACGGAATGGTGAACACGATGCGCTGATCTTCGTTTTGCAGGATGTGCGCGTGTTCGCCTTCATACAGCTTCGGCACGATCAGGTGGCTGCCCTGGATCAGGCGGATGCCGTAAGGCGATTCCATCTTCAGGTCGTCGCGAATGAACCTGGCGACCCATGGCCCGGCCGCATTGACCAATGCCTTGGCGCGAATCGAAAACAGGCTGCCATCGCTGCGTTCCAGGTGCAGGTGCCACAGGCCCTTGGTGCGGCGCGCGCTGACGCAGCGGGTTTGGGTGTGTACGTGGGCACCTTGTTCCCGGGCGGCCATGGCGTTCAACACCACCAGGCGTGCGTCGTCGACCCAGCAATCGGAGTATTCGAAACCCTTGGTGATCTCGCTTTTCAGTGCACTGTCGGGGCCGAACTTCAGGCTTTTCGAACCCTGGAGTTGCTCGCGCTTGCCCAAGTTGTCATAGAGAAACAGCCCGGCACGGATCATCCATGCCGGGCGCAGGTGCGGGCGGTGTGGCAACACGAAGCGCATTTGCTTGACGATGTGCGGTGCCTTGGCCAGCAGCACTTCACGCTCGGCCAGGGCTTCACGCACCAGGCGAAATTCGTAATGTTCGAGGTAGCGCAGGCCGCCGTGGATCAACTTGCTGCTGGCCGACGAAGTATGGCTGGCCAGGTCATCCTTTTCGCAAAGGAACACCGAAAGACCGCGACCGGCGGCATCTGCTGCGATCCCCACGCCATTGATCCCGCCACCGATGACGGCGATATCGTAGACCTCGGCGAGAGGGGGCGTAGGCAAGGTGGAAGTGGGCATCGGCACGGCCTCGGAATTCTTTGATGTTCTGTATTTGAATTCGAACATTAATGTTCATTTGCGAAAATACTAGCCCATAAAGAGACGCACAGCCAGTCAGCTTCGATTGAAAATACTCATCGAAGGGCCGTTAAAGGAAAATTTACGAACATTTTGATGCGCGTTATGGCGCAAGAGGGATGCTGTATGTGCGATCGTCTTCGCGGGCAAGCCCGCTCCCACAAGGATCACGCGGGCCTGTGGGAGCGGGCTTGCCCGCGATAGCGCCAGTGTAGGCACTGGAGATGGTGGGCTTAAACGACTTCCAGCCGAACCTTGTGCTGGTTCAACAGCTGCGCCAGCGCCGGGGAAGGCTGCTGATCGGTGACCAGGCAATCGACCAGGCTGATCGGCCCCAGGCGAATCATGGCGTTGCGCCCGAATTTGCTCGAGTCGGCCGCGAGTATCACTTGTCGGGCATTGGCGATGATCGCCTGGGATACCCGCACTTCCTGATAATCGAAGTCCAGCAGGCTGCCGTCCTCATCGATACCACTGATGCCGACCAGGGCGAAATCGACCTTGAACTGGTTGATGAAGTCGACACTGGCCTGACCGACCACGCCGCCGTCGCGCCGCACGTTGCCACCGGTCAGCAGCACGTCGAAGTCGTCCTTGGCGCTGAGCATGGAGGCCACATGCAGGTTGTTGGTGATGATCTTCAGATGACTGTGGTTGAGCAGCGCCCGGGCGATGGATTCGGTGGTGGTGCCGATGTTGATGAACAACGAGGCGTGGTCGGGAATCTGCGCGGCGATGGCTTCGCCGATACGCTGTTTTTCATCGCGCATCTGATCGGCGCGCATGGCGTAGGCGGTGTTTTCGACACTGGAATCATAGGCGGCGCCACCGTGGTAGCGACGCAACAAGTTGGCTTCCGCGAGCTGATTGATGTCGCGGCGGATGGTCTGCGGTGTAACGACGAACAAGGTGGCCATTTCCTCGATGCTGACATAGCCGCGTTCGCGAACCAACTCGAGGATTTGCTGCTGACGGGGAGGCAGATTCATGGGGCGTCCTTTGGGCTGCCGTGCAAAATTTGCCCATGATGCCGCAGGAATCCACTCCCTACCAGTTACATACAGAGACGAGCCTGTGTCTTGGCTTATTCAGCCTCGTCTTCAACCGCCCAATCGCGGGTGCGGCTGACCGCTTTTTTCCACCCTGCGTAGAGTTTTTCCTTCGCCGCTTCATCCAGCGTCGGCTCGAACCGGCGCTCGATCACGGCCTTGCCACGCAACTCTTCCAGGCTGCCCCAGAAGCCACAGGCCAGACCTGCCAGATAAGCGGCGCCGAGTGCTGTGGTTTCGCGCATTTGCGGGCGCTCGACCTGCGTGCCGAGGATGTCGGCCTGGAACTGCATGAGGAAATTGTTGGCCACCGCGCCGCCGTCCACGCGCAGGGCCTTGAGGCGTTCGCCGGAGTCCTGCTGCATGGCGTCCAGCACGTCGCGGGTCTGGTAGGCAATCGACTCCAGCGCGGCACGAATGATGTGGTCCACGCGTACGCCGCGGGTCAGGCCGAACAATGCGCCGCGGGCGTACGGGTCCCAGTACGGTGCGCCAAGTCCGGTGAAGGCCGGCACCAGGTACACGCCGTTGCTGTCCTTGACCTTGTTGGCAAAGTATTCGGTGTCGTGGGCGTCGTTGATGATTTTCAGTTCGTCACGCAGCCACTGTACGGTGGAGCCGCCGTTGAACACTGCACCTTCCAGCGCGTAGGCCACTTCGCCGCGAGGACCGCAAGCGATGGTGGTCAGCATGCCATGCTTGGATTTCACTGCTTTGTCACCGGTGTTCATCAGCAGGAAGCAGCCAGTGCCATAGGTGTTTTTCGCCTGGCCTGGCTCGACGCACATCTGGCCGAACAGAGCGGCTTGCTGGTCACCGGCTATACCGCCGATGGCGATGCCGCTTTTGGTATGGCCGTAGATTTCCGAGGACGATTTAACTGCCGGGAGCATTTCGCGTGGGATATCCAGCAGCTCCAGCATCTTCGCGTCCCACTCCAGGGTGTGGATGTTGAAGAGCATGGTGCGCGAGGCGTTGGTGTAGTCGGTGACATGCACCTTGCCGCCGGTAAATTTCCAGATCAGCCAGCTGTCGACGGTGCCGAACAGCAGTTCGCCGTTGCGCGCACGTTCGCGGCTGCCTTCGACGTTGTCGAGGATCCACTTGAGCTTGGTACCGGAGAAGTAGGGGTCGGTGACCAGGCCGGTGGTGTCGCTGATGTATTGCTCGTGGCCATCGCGCTTGAGCTGCTGGCAGATCTCGGTGCTGCGTCGGCACTGCCAGACGATGGCGTTGTAGATCGGGCGGCCGGTGTTCTTGTCCCACACCACAGTGGTTTCGCGCTGGTTGGTGATGCCGATGGCGGCTACCTGGTCGTGGTGCAGGCCGGCTTGTGCCAGGGCCTCGACCATCACGGCGCTTTGGGTGGCGAAGATCTCCATCGGGTCATGCTCGACCCAGCCGGCTTGCGGGTAATGCTGTGCGAACTCCCGTTGGGCGGTGCAGACCACGTTCGCGTCGCGGTCGAAAATGATCGCGCGGGAGCTGGTCGTACCCTGATCGAGGGCAATGATGTAGTTCTTATTCTGTGTGTCGGTCATGTCGATTGCCTTGGACGAAAAAAGGGAGTGAGGTCTGGCGCGCGATCAAGGGGCAGGGCACGCGCCAACGGTATCAGGACGTTCTGGGTTTGCCGTCAATGGCAGGTAGCTCATCCTTTGTAGCAGCTACGGAGCCGGGCAGATGGCGGGCAATCAGCCCGCGATAGGCGGCGGCGCCGAGGCAGGCACCAACAATCGGTGCAAAAACAGGAATCAGGAAGTACGGAATATCGCGTCCGCCAGTGAGGGAAATTTCACCCCAGCCAGCGAAGAAAGTCATCAGTTTAGGGCCGAAGTCCCGCGCAGGGTTCATGGCAAAACCGGTCAGCGGTCCCATCGAGCTACCGATCACCGCAATCAGCAGGCCGATCAGCAGCGGTGCCAACGGGCCTTTGGGCAGGCCATTGTTGTCGTCGGTCAGGGACATGATCACGCCCATCAGGATGGCCGTAATGATCACCTCGACCAGAAATGCCTGGGCGGTGGTGAGTGCAGGATTCGGGAACGTGGAGAACACGGAGGCCAATTCAAGGCTGGCTTGCGTGCCACGAACCATGTGCTGCGTTTGTTCGAATTCGAAGAATAGATTGCTGTAGAGCGTGTAAACCAACAACGCGCCACAGAAGGCGCCCGCCACTTGGGCGAGTACGTAGAAAGGCAATTTGCGCTTTTCGAAGTCCGCGAAAATGCTCAGGGCAATACTGACGGCAGGGTTCAGATGAGCCCCGGAAACCCCGGCGGTGAGGTAGATCGCCATGCTGACGCCGACGCCCCAGATAATGCTGATTTCCCACAAGCCAAAACTGGCACCCGCGACCTTGAGCGAGGCAACACAACCGGTACCAAAAAAGATCAGCAGCGCCGTACCCAGAAACTCGGCCATGCATTGGCTCGAGAGCGACGGTTGTTGTAAAGCAGTAGTCATTGAAACCTCAATTTTTTTTGTTGTCTGGCGCGTTCTTGCCTACATGGTCAACGCGCGTTTTTCGCCGTGGCAGGATCCCCGTCCTGGTCGCGGTTTACTGCCGGGTACAGCGGTAGGACGTTTCGTACAGTTTCAGAAACGAAAAAATATAGACAAGAAACGCTGCTGTCAAAGGTCGAAAGTGAACTGTTGGTCACAAAAAAACTATTCGTTGCATGAATGAATGAGTCATTGCGCAATGGGATGGCCAGGCAATGGCGTCATGAATGCGCCGCCGTAGAGCCTTTTAACGATCAATGTCCTAGAATCCGGCGCAGTATTTTCTTCTGCCGCCCAGTCTGGAGCTGCCATGACCCCCGCATTGGATTTATTGAAAAAGGTTCGGGCCGAACATCGCGTACACAGTTACGAACATGACCCGAAGGCCGCTTCCTATGGCCTGGAAGCCGCGGAAAAACTCGGGCTCGACCCGGCGCAAGTGTTCAAGACCTTGCTCGCGGCCAGCGAGAAAGGAGAGTTACTGGTGGCTGTGGTGCCGGTTGTCGGCAGCCTGGACTTGAAAGGGCTGGCCCATGCCGCCGGCGTGAAAAAGGTCGAAATGGCCGATCCGGCGGCTGCGCAGCGCTCTACGGGTTATCTGTTGGGCGGGATCAGCCCGCTGGGGCAGAAAAAGCGTTTGCGTACCTTCATTGATAACTCGGCCCAGCCCTTTGCCAGCATTTTTGTCAGTGCCGGCCGGCGTGGACTGGAAGTCGAACTGGCGCCGGCCGTGCTGGCCGAACACACCCAGGCGAAGTTTGCCGATATCGGCCGTGCGTGAGCGCAGCGCTGTATGGTGAAAATCAGCCGGTTCGGTCGGCGCTGCATGGCGCCATCGTGACGGCGCGGGGCGGGGAGTTGTTCTGCCGGCAGGCGAGCGGGTGAGGATCGGGGGGATGCGACGCTCGTGGCGAGCGGAATGCTGATGCTGGACTAACGCAAACCCCGTGTAGGAGCGAGCTTGCTCGCGATGGACGACAACGATAACGCGTGCAGCCGGAATGAACGCGTTATCCAGACGTTTTTCGCGAGCAAGCTCGCTCCTACAGGTTTTTTGTGTATCAGCTGGCTGTGCTGTAGCGCCGGACACCCGATTCAACAGCAGGAATCTGCGCCGCCGTGCTGCCGGACGCCTGGAACAGCACCAGGTGTTCAGCCGCGACACGAATGCCCACATCCGCCCCGACCTGGCGATCGACATGGCTCGGGAAGATCGACTCCAACTGCGCGCCTGTCGGCAGTTGCAAGCGATACAGGGTCGACGCACCGAGGAACGTCTTGCCGGCAATTCGCGCCTTCAGTGCGCTGTCCGGTGCGTAGACGATATCGTCCGGACGCAGCAGCACGTCCACGGCACCGCCTACCGGCCAGGTGTAGGCCCGGTTACCGCGCAGCTCACCCAGCTCGGTTTGCACCGACTCCGGGCTGCTCAACTGACCGCGAATGAAATAGCCCTGGCCGATGAAGCTGGCTACAAAGGGCGTCAGTGGTTCGTGATACAGGTTGTAGGGCGTATCCCACTGTTCCAGTCGACCTTCCTTGAACACGCCAACGTGGTCGCTGACCGCGAAGGCTTCTTCCTGGTCGTGTGTCACCAGAATCGCGCTGGTGCCACGGGCCTTGAGGATGTCGCGTACTTCATGGCTGAGCTTGCGGCGCAATTCGCCATCGAGGTTGGAGAACGGCTCGTCGAGCAACAGCAGTTGCGGTTCCGGCGCCAGTGCGCGGGCCAGGGCGACACGTTGCTGCTGCCCACCGGAAAGCTCGTGGGGGAAACGCTTGCCGAGGTTCTTCAGGTTGACCAGTTCCAGCAGTTCTTCGGTGACGCGATCCTTTTGCGGATGCTTGCGAATGCCGAAGGCGATGTTGTCGGCCACGCTCAAGTGCGGGAACAGCGCGTAGTCCTGGAATACCATGCCGATGCGGCGTTTCTCCGGGGCGAGGGTGAAGCCGGCGCTGGAGATGGTCTCGCCGGCCAGCTGGATTTCGCCTTCGTGTACCGGTTCGAAACCGGCAATAGCCCGCAGAGTGGTGGTCTTGCCGCAGCCGGAAGAGCCCAGCAGGCAACCGATGTCACCGGCGTTCAAATGCAGGTTCAGGTTCTGCACCACGCGTTGGTCTTGATAGCCGCAGGCGAGGTTGCGCAGGTTAAGCAGTAATGGCTGGCTCATGCGTGGTGATACGCCGGTTCGACGAGGAACTCGAGCAGGGCTTTTTGCGCATGCAGGCGGTTTTCCGCTTGATCCCAGGCCACCGAGCGTTTGTCGTCGAGCAGGTCGACGCTGATTTCCTCGCCACGGTGCGCCGGCAGGCAGTGCATGAACAGCACGTCGTCAGCGGCCAGGTCGAGCAGGGCGCGGTTGACCTGGAACGGTGCAAACAGTTGCAGGCGCTTGGCGGTTTCCTCTTCCTGGCCCATGGAGGTCCAGACGTCGGTGCTCACCAGGTGTGCACCGCGCACGGCGTCTTTCGGGTCGCGAACGATGGAGACCCGATCGCCGGCCTTGGCCAGGAACACCGGGTTGGGCTCGTAGCCTTCCGGGCAGGCAACGCGCAACTGGAAGTCGAACTGGATCGCCGCTTCTATATAGCTGTTGCACATGTTGTTGCCATCACCGATCCAGGCCACGGTCTTGCCCTGGATGGAGCCACGGTGTTCGAGGAAGGTCTGCATGTCGGCCAGCAACTGGCACGGGTGCAGGTCATCGGACAGGCCATTGATCACCGGTACGCGGGAGTTGGCGGCGAATTCGGTCAGGTTGCTGTGGGCAAAGGTACGGATCATCACGGCGTCGAGCATGCTCGACATGACGATGGCACAGTCGCCGATCGGCTCGCCACGGCCCAGTTGGGTGTCGCGTGGCGACAGGAAGATCGCCTGGCCGCCGAGCTGGATCATGCCGGCCTCAAAGGAGATTCGGGTGCGGGTCGAGGATTTCTCGAAAATCATCCCCAGGACGCGGTTTTTCAGAGGCTCGAACAGTACGCCGCGGTTACGCAGGTCCTTGAGCTCAACGCCTCGACGGATCACGCTGACCAGCTCTTCGGGCGTGCAATCCATCAGGGAGAGAAAGTGCCTTGCGCTCATCATTGACTACCTTTTTGCTACAAACCGCAGATGCTCAAAGCCTTGTTTGACGGAACAACGGGCGAGACCTGCGGCGTAAGCCGCACGGGGCGACGAAATAGGGGAAGGCGCGATCTTATAATTAAATGTCGCGTCTTACCAATAGGGCTACGGTTTTTAGGGAGTTTCAGAGGTGCTACGGGTTCACCGAGGTAGCGCTTTTGAAGCCTGTTTCCTGAAAACAGCAGTTCATTTGTACACCGGCCTCTCGGGGCTTGGCAATCAGGCGGGGCGGCAATGGTGCGCTGACAGTCGGTTTCTGACCTGTTATTCATCCCTGCCAGGCTCGAAGGGCACGGGCGCCTGATCGGTGTGCATGGCCCCCCACGAACCGATTGAATTCCTTCAGCAAATCCACATGCAGGCGCCGCCCAGGCTGCCTTCGAACTGGACTCTGGCGGCTATCGGCTGGCCTGATGACCCTCGATTCACAAGACGAACGTCGCTGGCGCGGTGACGGGGCAGGCGCCATAGTTTTGCTTCCGTGGCCAACGTTGCCCGCCCATAACAAGACAGAGACTGGCCATGACCAAGACTCTCCATCATCGTGCATGCCATTTGTGCGAAGCCATCTGCGGCCTGACCATCGAAACCACCGGGGTCGAAGGCGGTAACGTCCAGATCACATCGATCAAGGGTGACCCCCAGGATACGTTCAGCCGTGGGCACATCTGCCCCAAAGCCGTGGCCCTGCAAGACATCCAGAACGATCCGGATCGCCTGCATCAGCCGATGCAGCGGGTGGGCAATGAATGGCAGCCCATCGAGTGGGACGCGGCATTCAACCTGGTGGCCGAGCGTCTGGCGGCGATTCAGGAGCGTCATGGGCAAAACGCCGTGGCGGTCTATCAAGGCAACCCGAGCGTGCACAATTACGGGCTGATGACCCACAGCAATTACTTCCTCGGCCTGCTGAAAACCCGCAACCGGTTTTCCGCGACGTCGGTCGATCAATTGCCCCATCACCTGACCAGCCATTTGATGTACGGCCACGGTTTGCTGCTCCCGATCCCGGACATCGATCACACCGATTTCATGCTGATCCTGGGTGGCAACCCGCTGGCTTCGAATGGCAGCATCATGACCGTGCCGGATGTTGAAAAACGCTTGAAGGCGATACAGGCCCGGGGTGGCAAAGTGGTGGTGGTCGACCCTCGCCGCAGTGAAACGGCGGCGATTGCCGATCAGCACCTGTTCGTGCGCCCGGGCGGTGATGCCGCGTTGTTGTTCGGGTTGCTCAACACCTTGTTCGCTGAGGGTCTGACCCGCGACGGCCATCTGCCGGTAGACGGTCTGGAGGACGTGCGGGAGGCCGTCGCGCCGTTCACCGCCGAGGCCATGAGTCCGTTGTGCGCCGTACCCGCCGAACAGATCCGCCAATTGGCGCGAGACTTCGCCGCGGCGCCCTCGGCTGTCTGCTATGGCCGCATGGGCGTCTCGACCCAAGCCTTCGGAACACTTTGTCACTGGGCGGTGCAGTTGATCAATCTGGTCACCGGCAACCTCGACCGCGTAGGGGGGGCCTTGTGCACCGAGCCGGCGGTGGATCTGGTGGCGACGACTTCGGGCGGACATTTCAATCTGTGGCAGAGCCGGGTTTCCGGGCGCCCGGAATACGCCGGAGAGCTGCCAGTCTCTGCACTGGCCGAAGAAATGCTCACCGAAGGAGACGGGCAAGTCCGGGCGCTGATCACCGTGGCGGGCAATCCGGTGCTGTCCACGCCCAATGGCCGAAAACTCGAGCAGGCACTGGACGGGCTGGATTTCATGGTCAGCATCGACCTGTACATCAATGAAACCACGCGCTACGCCGACCTGATCCTGCCGTCCACATCGGCGCTGGAAAACGATCATTACGACACCACATTCAACCTGTTCGCGGTGCGTAACGTCAGCCGTTTCAACCGCGCAATCCTCGCCAAACCCAAAGGTGCACTGCACGACTGGGAGATCTTCGTCGGGCTGGCCAAGGCGTTTGCCGCCAGGACCGGCAAAGCGTTGAAGCCGACCATCGCCCCGGCGCAAATGATCGATCGCGGCCTGCGCATGGGGATGTACGGCGACACTTCAGAGTTCAAGCTGTCATTGGCGACTTTGTTCGATCATCCCCATGGTGTCGATCTGGGGGCGCTCAAGCCCAACCTGGCACCACGCCTGAAAACTGCCAATCAACGTATCCAGGCCGCGCCGGCGGCGATTCTCGCTGACCTGGCGCGCTTCGCAGCCTTGAAGGCGCCGGCCGCCGACGAGCTGTTGATGATTGGCCGCCGGCATGTACGCAGCAACAACTCATGGATGCATAACTATCATCGGTTGGTGAAGGGCAAGCCTCGACACCAGTTGCTGATGCATCCGGACGATCTGGCCAGTCGCGGGCTCAGTGACGGGCAACGTGTTCGGGTCAGTTCGCGGGTGGGTGTGATTGAGGTCGAAGTGCTGGGCAGTCTTGATATGATGAAAGGCGTGGTCAGCCTGCCGCACGGCTGGGGCCACGCGCGGCCGGGCGTGCAAATGTCGATTGCCAGCAGCCAGCCGGGCTCCAGCGCCAATGACCTGACCGACGAATGCCGGATTGACGAACTGTCGGGAAATGCCGCGCTCAATGGCGTGCCAGTGACCGTGGCGGCGGCTTGAATCAGTCTGACGGAGAGACCGAGCAGGGCGCTCGGCTTTCCGTTACAATGCGCCACCGTGCCGACCCATGAGTCGGAAAGTTCAGCCGAGGTGCTCCATGGATATCATCGAAACGATTAAAGAGCAGATTGCCAACAACACCATTCTGCTTTACATGAAAGGCTCGCCAAATGCCCCGCAGTGCGGCTTCTCCGCGAAAGCTGCACAGGCCGTGATGGCGTGTGGTGAAAAGTTTGCGTACGTGGACATCCTGCAGAACCCGGAAATCCGCGCCAACCTGCCAAAATACGCCAACTGGCCAACCTTCCCGCAACTGTGGGTTGCCGGTGAGCTGGTCGGCGGTAGCGACATCATGACTGAAATGGCCGCTGACGGTTCGCTGCAGAGCCTGATCAAGGACGCCGCCGCCAAGGCCGCTGCTCCAAAGACCGAGGCCTGATTCGCTTCCTGTAGGAGCGAGCTTGCTCGCGATGGACTAAAGAACGCCGCGGGGAACCAGATTTTCCGCGTTATCGTTGACCACCATCGCGAGCAAGCTCGCTCCTACAACAACGGCAGGCACAAAAAAGCCCCGCCACTCGAAAGAGGGCGGGGCTTTTTATTGCATCGAAATTAATGGCCTGGAACTTACTCGTCTTCACCCATCTGCGATTGCAGATAGTTTTCGATACCGATCTTGTCGATCAGGCCCAACTGGGTTTCCAGCCAGTCGATATGTTCTTCTTCGGACTCGAGGATATCTTCAAGCAGCTCACGGCTGCCGAAGTCGCCAACTGTTTCGCAATGCGCGATGGCTACCTTGAGGTCGGCATGGCCGGTTTTCTCGATACGCAGGTCGCACTCGAGCATTTCCTTGGTGTGTTCGCCGATGTGCAGCTTGCCCAGGTCCTGGACGTTCGGCAGGCCTTCAAGGAACAGGATGCGCTTGATCAGCTTGTCCGCGTGCTTCATCTCGTCGATGGACTCGTGGTACTCGTGTTTGCCGAGCTTGTTCAGGCCCCAATCTTCGTACATGCGCGCATGCAGGAAGTATTGATTGATCGCGACCAGCTCATTGGCAAGGATCTTGTTGAGATGCTGGATGACTGTAACGTCGCCTTTCATGATGGGGTCCTGTCCTGTATTAGCTGTCAATAGAACAGAGTTTGAGCCGCGTATTTAATAGTGTCAAACCTAAGTTATTGAAACTTAAATGAAAATTAATCGGAATAAGAATGTTTGTGTTCCGCGTCTAGAGCATAACTAGTTGATTTTGAGACATAAAAAAACCGGACATATGTCCGGTTCTTTGAAAATCGATACTTAAGCGGCTGTAAATTCTGCTGGATAGGGAATTGCAGCCTGGGCCGTTTGCAGTTTGGTCAGGGTCTCACGGACCACTTCCTTGGCGAGGCAGGCACATTTGCCGCATTGACTGGCAACGCCGGTCGCTACGCGGACTTCCTTGTAGCTGCAGCATCCTTCATAGATCGCATCGCGGATTTGACCGTCGGTGACGCCAGTGCAGAGGCAGACATACATAAGGAAGGACCGTCGCTGATTGTGACTCAATTGCGATGGATCTTAATGTTAACGAGAATGATTGTCAAAGTGGTTTCAGAGTACTTTTCGTCATAAGCGGGGAGTGGCTGACGAACGGTCAATATGGCAAACCGATGATACAAAACCGTCGGGGATTTCATCGTACCGGGAAAAAACAGCTAAGCCAGCTCAAACACGCGGTGTATGATGGCCGGTCTTTTGCGACCGGGGTTCGTGTCACAGGGCTGTCGCCTCAGGGTGGCAGGCTGATGCGAACCCTGTTTCTCACGCTATTACACCAGGAGATATCCAATGAGCGTACTCGTAGGCAAACAAGCCCCTGACTTCACCGTACCGGCCGTACTCGGCAATGGCGAGATCGTTGACAGCTTCACCCTGTCTTCGGCGATCAAAGGCAAATACGGCCTGGTGTTCTTCTACCCGCTGGACTTCACCTTCGTTTGCCCGTCCGAGCTGATCGCTCTGGACAACCGCATGTCCGAGTTCAAGGCGCGCAACGTTGAAGTGGTCGCCGTATCGATCGACTCGCACTTCACCCACAACGCCTGGCGCAACACCCCGGTCAACAATGGCGGTATCGGCGAAGTTCGCTACACCATGGCTGCCGACATCAAGCAGGAAATCATGAAGGCCTACGACGTCCAGTCCGCTGATGGCGTAGCGTTCCGTGGTGCGTTCCTGATCGACGACAAAGGCGTTGTCCGTTCGCAGATCATCAACGACCTGCCGCTGGGCCGTAACATGGAAGAGCTGCTGCGTCTGGTCGACGCTCTGCAATTCCACGAAGAGCACGGCGAAGTCTGCCCTGCCAACTGGAAGAAAGGCGACAAAGGCATGAACGCTTCGCCAGAAGGCGTTGCGGCTTACCTGACCGAGCACGCTGCCGCTCTGTAAGGCGCACGCTGCAGGTAAAAAAAACCGGCCATCGAGGCCGGTTTTTTTATGCGCGGAAATAAATCTGTGATTGAAATCCCTGTAGGAGCGAGCTTGCTCGCGATGGACTCAAGAACTCCGCGGGGTGTCAGGTTCCCCGCGTCTTCGTTCACGACCATCGCGAGCAGGCTCGCTCCTACAGAAAGCCATCAATCGTTGAAGTCTTCCCAGCCACCCATCTGTTTCCAGCGATTGACGATGCCGCAGAACAGCTCTGCCGTCTTTTCGGTGTCGTAGCGGGCCGAGTGGGCCTCGCGACCGTCGAAGTCGATGTCCGCTGCCTGGCACGCCTTGGCCAGCACGGTCTGGCCGTATGCCAGGCCCGCGAGCGTCGCGGTATCGAAACTGGAGAACGGATGGAACGGATTGCGCTTCATGTCCAGGCGCGCAACCGCCGCATTCAGGAAGCCCAGGTCGAAGCTGCTGTTATGCCCGACCAGGATCGCCCGTTTGCAACCGTTGGCCTTGAGTGCCTTGCGCACGCCGCGGAAGATATCGTTGAGAGCAGACTCTTCACTCACGGCCATGCGCAGCGGGTGATCGAGCTTGATCCCGGTGAATTCCAGGGCGGCCGCTTCGATGTTCGCGCCTTCGAATGGCTCGACCCGGAAGAAGTAGGTGTGATCCGGGTAGACAAAACCCTTTTCATCCATGGCGATGGTGGTCGCGGCGATTTCCAGCAGGGCGTCGGTGGCGGAGTTGAAGCCACCGGTTTCTACGTCGACGACAACCGGCAGGTAACCACGAAACCGTGCGGCCATTGGATGACGGGAACCGCCACCGCCGCCATTGCCTTCCAGTTCGTCGTCGAAATGGTCTTCACTCACGCGTGTTCCTCCAGCAGGCGCCAGCGCAGTTTTTCACCGGCGCGCAGCGGGATAACGGTCAGCTCGCCAAACGGCAGGCTGGCAGGGGCGGTCCATTCTTCGCGGACCAGGGTGATGCGATCGGTGTTGGCCGGCAGGCCATAGAAACGCGGGCCGTTGAGGCTGGCGAAGGCTTCGAGCTTGTCCAGCGCATTGCGCTGTTCGAACGCTTCGGCGTACATCTCGATCGCCGCATAAGCGGTATAGCAGCCGGCGCAACCACAAGCGGCTTCCTTGGCGTGCTGGGCGTGGGGGGCCGAGTCGGTGCCGAGGAAGAATTTTTCGCTGCCGCTGGTGGCGGCGTCGAGCAGGGCTTCCTGGTGCGTATTGCGCTTGAGGATCGGCAGGCAGTAGAAATGCGGCCGAATCCCGCCCACCAGCATGTGGTTGCGGTTGTACAGCAGGTGATGCGCGGTGATGGTCGCGCCAACGTTGGCCGAAGCCGAGTTGACGAACTGCACGGCGTCAGCGGTGGTGATGTGTTCGAACACCACCTTGAGGGTCGGGAAACGCTCGACCACACGACGCATGTGCTCGTCGATGAAGATTTTTTCGCGGTCGAACACGTCGACATCGCCACGGGTGACTTCACCGTGGATCAGCAACGGCATCCCGACTTCGGCCATGGCCTCGAGTGCAGGGAAAATCTTGTCGATGCTGGTAACACCAGAGTCCGAGTTGGTGGTTGCGCCGGCCGGGTACAGCTTGGCGGCGTGCACGAATCCGCTGGCCTTGGCCTCACGGATCTCTTCAGGCTGGGTGCGGTCGGTCAGGTACAGGACCATCAGCGGTTCGAACGGGCTGCCGGCCGGGCGGGCAGCGAGAATCCGCTGGCGATAGCCGTCGGCTTCGGCCGCGTTGCGCACCGGTGGAACCAGGTTGGGCATGATGATGGCGCGGCCAAAGGTGCGCGCGACATCCGCGACGGTATTGGTCAACACGGCACCATCGCGAAGATGAATGTGCCAGTCGTCGGGACGCAGCAGGGTCAGGCGGTCGGACATGAGGGGATTCCAGGCGGGTCAAACTCAAGGGAATGCTACCGGAAAAGACTCTTGCAGGCACTCGCTATCAAGTTTTGCCGCAAGCTTCCGATATCCAACAGGTATGCCGTAAACATGTGTGTGTCGGTCTTTTGTTGTAGAAGCCAGTGGAGCCTCCCGTGCGCCAGCGTTATTTAGCCTTGCTCAGTGTGTTTGCCAGCCTTCCCGCGATGGCGCTCACTTTTCAGACCCGCCTGGAGAGCATTGAGTGGACGGTCGAAGGCGACAAGTTCGAATGCCGCCTGACGCAGCCGATTACCGACTTCGGTTCGGGGGAGTTCGTGCGCAAGGCCGGTGAGCAGGCAACGTTCCGTCTGAAAGCCTATAACCCGATGATGGGCGGAGGTTCGGCGACCTTGCTGGCCGCTGCCGCACCGTGGCAACCGGGGCGTGACGATATCAATCTGGGCACGGTGAGAATCGGCAGCGGCAACGTGATGTTCAACAGTTCACAGGTGCAGGCCGGACGCCTGATCAGCGGTCTGATGGACGGTCGCAGCCCGGTGGTTCGCCATTCCTCGGGAGATGGCCGGGTGTCGGAAGTGCGCTTGCTGCCGGTCAGGTTCACCAGGGCGTTTGCCGATTATCAAAGCTGCGTGGCCAAACTGTTGCCGCAGAACTTCGAGCAGGTGAAACAATCCCAAATCGGCTTCCCTGGCGGCGGGATCGAGCTCGACAGTGCCGCGAAAGCCAAGCTGCAGGTCATGCTGGAGTACATGAAGGCTGATCCGACGGTCAATCACATCGAGCTCGACGGTCACTCCGACAACAGCGGCAACCGCCTGACCAATCGCGACCTGTCGCGGCGCCGGGTCCTGGCAGTGATGGAGTTCTTCAAGGCCAACGGCATCCAGGAGTCGCAAATCACCCTGCGTTTCCATGGCGAACGTTATCCGCTGGCGCCCAATACCAACAACGCCAACCGTGCGAAGAACCGTCGGGTAGCGGTACGCCTTGAGCGGGCAGCGCCCGCGGAACAAGTTGCCCCGCAAGCGACGAAAGCGGCCACTTCGGCAACTTCCTGACCCTTTAGTCATCGTCGCGCTCTCGACAGATTCTGTCGCTTGGTCGTCATAAGCTGTCGCGCCTCTGTAAATTATCCTGCATGAGCGGTAGACTTCACGGCTTTCCGTAGAACCCCGTGGAGTGATGGCATGGCGGACGTAAACAAGGTCGTTCTGGCGTATTCCGGCGGCCTGGACACTTCGGTGATCCTCAAGTGGCTGCAGGATACTTATAACTGTGAAGTGGTGACCTTCACCGCTGACCTGGGTCAGGGCGAAGAGGTCGAACCTGCACGCGCCAAGGCTCAGGCCATGGGCGTCAAAGAGATCTACATCGACGACTTGCGCGAAGAGTTCGTGCGCGATTTCGTTTTCCCGATGTTCCGCGCCAACACCGTTTACGAAGGCGAGTACCTGCTGGGTACTTCCATCGCTCGTCCGCTGATCGCCAAGCGCCTGATCGAAATCGCCAACGAAACCGGCGCTGACGCCATTTCCCATGGCGCCACCGGCAAGGGCAACGACCAGGTTCGTTTCGAATTGGGCGCGTACGCCTTGAAACCTGGCGTGAAAGTGATTGCTCCCTGGCGCGAATGGGACCTGCTGTCCCGTGAAAAGCTGATGGACTACGCCGCGAAGCACGCGATCCCGATCGAGCGTCACGGCAAGAAGAAATCCCCGTACTCCATGGATGCCAACCTGCTGCACATCTCCTATGAAGGCGGCGTGCTGGAAGACACCTGGACCGAGCACGAAGAAGACATGTGGCGCTGGACCGTTTCCCCGGAAAACGCTCCAGACAAGCCGCAGTACCTGGAGCTGACCTACCGCAACGGCGACATCGTCGCGCTGGACGGCGTCGAAATGACCCCGGCCACCGTGCTGGCGACCCTGAACCGTATCGGTGGCGAGCACGGTATCGGCCGTCTCGATATCGTCGAGAACCGCTATGTGGGCATGAAGTCCCGTGGCTGCTATGAAACCCCTGGCGGCACCATCATGCTGCGTGCCCACCGTGCGATCGAATCGATCACCCTGGACCGCGAAGTGGCTCACCTCAAAGACGAGTTGATGCCCAAGTACGCCAGCCTGATCTACACCGGCTACTGGTGGAGCCCTGAGCGTCTGATGCTGCAACAGATGATCGATGCGTCCCAGGTCAATGTGAACGGCGTTGTGCGCCTGAAACTGTACAAGGGCAATGTGATCGTCACTGGCCGCAAGTCCGATGACTCGCTGTTCGATGCCAACATCGCTACTTTCGAAGAAGATGGCGGCGCGTACAACCAGGCGGATGCTGCGGGCTTCATCAAGCTCAACGCCCTGCGCATGCGCATTGCGGCGAACAAAGGCCGGAAGCTGTTCTGAGACCTTTGAACTCGTGATGGATACCTGACCTCGTCCTCGACGAGGTCAGGTACCTGAATATGGGGGGTGATGCCAGGTACTGCGTTGTCGGGTGTATTCGTCGCCGCTGACGGTTTCCTGTCTTTCTCCTTCCGATGGTCTGTCCTGCTCTACGCATTGTTGTTTGCCGGTTGTCCGGCTTGATCAATGACCGTCAACCTTTGCGAGACGGGATCGTAGGCAATGTAAAAGGCAGAGCAGTGTTTCCTGGTCTGTCTGGAATGTTTGAGCGCACTGGCCTTCAGTAAAGTCTCTGAAATGGCACTGGTGACAAACACAATCACGTACGCCATCTTTCCCCGTGGCTTCTGGATTTTTTCCAGCAGCGTTTCAAATTCGACCTCCTTGTTCATGCCGCGTGTATCAACGATGCACAGGTCTTTTACAAATTCCGGTAACTGAAGTTGATGCTGAGCGAAGACGGTGCTGTGCAGACCAATTTCCGTTGGCGGGTCCTGTGCACCGCAAGGCGACCGAGCTGGCTGCTGGCCATTGGTTGGCGTTTCCATAGCGGGATTCGCGGACGACTTCCCGGACGCTTTTTTTTCCGACCGCCCGGCATCTTCCATCGCCTTCATGAAATGTTTTCCCTTTTCAAAGTCGGAAGGCGCATACAGTGACCGGTAGTTGAAGTTGAGTGTCGCAAAAAAAAGCAAAAGTAAATAAAACGGAAAGCTGATCAGAAACCAGACATAGAGTTCTCTTTCCTCTTCGTCAAGGAAGGGGAGAGATACGGCGGCCGAAGTTTCAGAGAGAGTTGCGAATATCGCAATGATTGTCATTGGGTTGGTGATTATCTTTCTGCCATGTTCTGTACTCATGTTGAATTCCCATTTTTTGAGTGTTTTTTTGAAGTCTGTTTGATGTGGCTGTTTTGGATTTTTTGATGGTTGCTGGTGGTGCTTTAATGATTACTCAAAAAATATAATTCGCTGTAAGAGTAATTGGATGCCTGGTGTGTGATATTTCTGGTGTGAGTGTTGAGTGCGAAAATATAAGTTACGTTCTGGCGCAGAAGTAAATATTTGTGTTTGTCAGGGCCCGGTTGTTCACGCTGGCTTCTGGAAAATTCTGGTTGTAAATCGATAGGGCCGATTGCTGAAAACTGCGCCACCATGACGCTGATACAGTTTTCAATTCATTCCGATCGAGGGATTTTTGTAGGAGAAATCCGTGTTGTTTGTAGGGTATGTCTCTTGGTGTGGGTGGTTGGAAGGGGCGACATGCCATGGGTGAAACGACTAGGCTATTGTGCGGGCTCTAAAAATTCGAACAGCGAAAATTGGACTTGCCCATGAATAAAGTGCTGATCGTGGATGATCACCCCGTCATTCGTCTTGCGGTACGTATGCTAATGGAACGTCATGGCTACGAAGTTATTGCAGAAACTGATAATGGTGTGGATGCACTGCAACTAGCCCGTGAACTTACGCCGGATATTGTCATTCTGGATATCGGGATTCCGAAGCTGGACGGATTGGAAGTCATCGCGCGTTTGTCTTCGACCTCAATGCCGATGAAAGTGCTGATCCTGACTTCCCAGGCGCCGGGGCATTTTTCCATGCGTTGCATGCAATCCGGTGCGGCCGGTTATGTCTGCAAACAACAAGATCTGACGGAATTGCTCAGTGCAATAAAGGCCGTATTGTCAGGCTACAGTTACTTTCCCAATCAAGCCTTGCATACCGTGCGTTGCAGTTTGGGGAACGCCAGTGAGGCCGACATGGTTGATCGGTTGTCGGGGCGGGAAATGATGGTCCTGCAGCAGTTGGCCAGAGGGAAGACCAATAAGGAAATTGCCGATGGGATGTTTCTCAGTAATAAAACAGTCAGTACCTACAAGACCCGCCTGTTGCTCAAGCTCAATGCAAGGTCCTTGGTCGATTTGATCGAGCTGGCACAACGCAACGGTCTGGTGTGATGGCGTATCTTTGCGACAAGGGGCGTTTGTTGAAGTATGGCACTCAAAAAAAAAGCCTCCGTTTCGGGAGGCTTTCAGGTGTCATAAGTCAAAATCGTAGTCGGCCAATTGCTTTTGCAGTCGGCGCTCCTCCAGCAGATTGTCGATGGTGCGGCGTTTGCTCAGATTAGTTTTCGCTACTTCAACCACCGGCTCGGCGTCATCGGTTTCGGCGGTGGTGAAGTCGTCTTCTACGTCCAATTGCTCTTTGCCAGTACTCATTTAATTGCTCCAGGCTAAGAAGGCCTTTGGCGCTCCTTATATCGACAATCTCCCGGCGGGTAAAAAAGATTTTTTCAATCGATAATTCAATAATCCCAATAGCGCCTCAATCGTCGGAGGTTTTGTGCTTGTATTCGCACAAGTCCTCGATCCGGCAGCTTCCGCATCGGGGCTTGCGGGCGAGGCAGACATAGCGGCCGTGAAGGATCAGCCAGTGATGGGAGTCGAGCAGGTACTCCCTGGGCACGAATTTCATCAGTTTTTTCTCGACTTCCACCACATTCTTGCCGGGCGCGATGCCGGTGCGGTTACTGACCCTGAATATATGCGTGTCGACAGCCATGGTCAGCTGACGGAATGCCGTATTGAGTACCACATTGGCGGTTTTGCGGCCGACGCCGGGCAGGGCTTCCAGCTCTTCGCGGGTTTGCGGCACTTCGCCGGCATGGCGCTCGACCAGCAAGCGGCAGGTTTCGATCACGTTTTTCGCTTTGCTGTTGTACAGGCCGATGGTCTTGATGTACTCCGACAGTCCCTCGACACCCAGGGCATGGATCGCTGCCGGGGTATTGGCGACCGGGAACAGTTTGGCGGTGGCCTTGTTGACGCCGACGTCGGTCGACTGCGCCGAGAGAATCACGGCAATCAGCAATTCGAACGGTGAGGAATAGGCCAGTTCGGTCTTGGGTTCCGGGTTGTCTTCGTGCAGTCTGCGGAAAATTTCCAGACGTTTTGCGGCATTCATGGGCAGTGCGTTTCCTCGTAGGCAATCAATGTGTGGGGTTGGGGCGCCAGGCCTGCCAGGCGGCGATCAGCAGTCCGAGCAGAATGAACCCGCCAGGGACCAATGTGGCCAGGCGCAGACCACCATCGGCCACCAGCACCCAGCCTTGCCAGTCAGTTTGCGTTGCACCGGACAGCCACGATAGTCGGTTTCCAAGGGTTGCTCTGCCGATGAGTTCGCGCAACAGGCCCATAGCGATCATCAACGTGACAAACAAGCCACTGAGTCGCAGGCGCTGGCGCCAGCTGTTCTGAAAGAACCCGGTGTGTTCCAGTACGACGCACTGCAAGGCGATCATGGCGCCATAAAACCCCAGATGCTGCTGCCATTGCAGCGACCAGACTTGTGCCGTGAGCTCCGCGCAACTGGTGAGCGTGGCGGCCAACAGAACGCTGGCCGGCAAGCGGGCAGCCGGGACCAGTCGGGATCGCAGGGCGCCCATGGCCGGACTGAACAACCAGGTCACCACCATGAACATCAGGCACAGGCCAAGTGCGGCCATCAGCGAGTGGGTGGCACCGATCAGCGGCGTCAGCATCAGTGCGTTGCGCAGAGTGGATGAGTTATCCATGGGCAGGGTTCCCGAGCAGTTGTTGCCGGTGTTCATCAAAGTAGCGCAAGGCATCGTGCACGGCATTGATCACTGCTCTTGAGGTGATGGTCGCGCCTGCGATCTGATCGAACTGCCCCTGATCCTTTTTCAGCGCCCAACCGCTGTCACCGGGTTCTGTTCGGGATTTTCCGGAAAAAATCTGCAGCCAGCCATTGGGCCAGTCGGCGATCCGTGCCCCCAGCCCAGGTGTTTCCGACTGTTTGAGGGTTTTGACACCCAGCAACCTGCCATTGGCATCGACAGCGATCAGTAGCTCGATGGCACCGGTGTAGCCGAGGGTTTGACTGCGCAGCAACACGGCGACGGGTTGGTCGCCCCGGGTCGCCAGATAGCCACCCAGCAAGGTGCTGTTTGCCAGGGTGGTTGTTTCGATCCTGATGGGGTGGTCGAGTGGTTGATTGTCGTAGCTGTCTGACGGTATCAGGTCCAGCAGATTCCGGCTGTCGAGCAGGCGCTGTTCGGCTGCAATGCGCGGCGCGCTGCCGAGTTGCACGAAGTACGTCACGCCCATGCCCAGTGCGGCCAAAAACACCAGAAGCGTGATGCTTGATGTCCGGTTCATGACGCCTCCGGCTGTTGTCTGGCCGCCACGAACCGCTCCAGCGCCGGCACGCACAGGTTCATCAACAGCACGGCAAAGGCGATGCCGTCCGGATAGCCGCCCCAGGTACGAATCAGATAAGTCAGGAGCCCGACGCCGACGCCGAACAGCAGTTTTGCCCCGGGGCTTCTGGCGCCGGATACCGGTTCGGTGATGATAACGAACGCCCCCAGCATCGTCGCACCGGTCAGCAGGTGGAACAGCGGCGAGCCATGGGAGTCGGAGCCCGATCCGTTCCAGCACAACAGGCTGATGACGAACAGGCTGGCCAGCATGCCGACCGGTGCATGCCAGCTGATCACCCTTCGTTGCAGGAGAAACATTCCGCCCGCCAGAAACGCCAGGTTGACCCACTCCACACCGCGTCCACCGTAGTGGCCGAATGCCGGATTGCCGGCAAACAGTTCATCCATGGTCAGGCTTTTGTTGACCCGCAGGCTGTCCAGTGCCGTGGCCTGCACCCACGCATCCGGTGCCTGGCGGACACCGAACACTTGCTGCAAGCCACTCAACAGGTCCATGCCATGGGGCGATGGCCAATGGGTCATGGGTTGGGGAAAGGCCACCAGCACCAAAGCAAACCCGAGCATCGCCGGGTTGAAGGGATTTGAGCCGACGCCGCCATACAGGTGCTTGCCAAAGATCATCGCAAAGGCTGTAGCACTAAGGGGCAGCCACCATGGGCAGTAAGGCGGCAGCGCCAGAGCCAGCAAGGTGGCACTGACCAGCGCGCTACCGTCACTCAGGGTTGGCCTCAGCGGTTGCTTGCGCCATTGCACGACGGCAGCTTCAACGGCCAGCGCAGCAGCGGCCGCCAGAACCAGGTTGATCAACACGCCCCAGCCGTATAGCCAGAACGCGGCGAGCACTCCCGGCAGCACGGCCAGCAGCACCAGCTTCATGGCCTGCTGCAGGCGCTCATCAACGGTTTCAAGGGCTGGCATGGGCGTTCACCTGGCGTTCGGCTTCGCCGAGTGCGCGCTCCAGGGCTTCGATTTGCTCCGCCGGTGCTTCGTTGGCCTGAGCCTTCTTGAGTTCGGCACGGCGCATGGCCAACTGGATCTTGGCCCGTTTCAGATCGGCATCATTTGACGACACCGTTGCGACTGTCGGCTCAGGGGCTGGTGGCGCGGCGCTTTCCAGTTGCGCCAGGTTTTGTTCGGCGTCTTCGAACTGCTGCTGCAGGACGATCAACTGCGATTGCTGTTCGAAGGTCGGTGGGTGTCCGAAGGCTTTCAACGATTTATGCAGCTGTGCCCGACTCATCGCCACATCGATCTTCGCCTTTTTCAGCGCGGCATCGGCAGTGGCGGCTTTCTGTGCGCGGACTCGCTCGAGGGCAGCCTGTACCGGGTCGACTGCCGCTTCGCTAGGTTGCGTGGCACGTTGCCGGGCCTGGCGTTCGGCGATTTTCTGCTGCTCTTCGCGCTGCAAGCGCGCATTGCGCTGTTCAAAGCGGCGCCGCGCGTGATCGCGCTTGAGGGCTCGGGCCTGCTGCGCTTGCGGTGTGAGGGCCAGCCCCCCGACAACCGGCAATACCGTGTCCAGCGGCAGCGGACGCATTTCGATGCAGTCCACCGGGCACGGTGCTACGCAGAGGTCGCAACCGGTGCATTCATCAATGATCACCGTGTGCATCAGTTTGGCCGCCCCAACGATGGCATCGACCGGGCAGGCCTGAATGCACTTGGTGCAACCGATACACTCGGCTTCGCGGATATAGGCAATCTGCGCAGGTGCCGAGCCGCGAGTGATGTCCAGTTCCAGCACCGGCACCTTCAGCAACTCGGCCAGGGCCGCGATGGTTTCGTTGCCGCCGGGCGGGCATTTGTTGATCGGCTCGCCACTGGCAATGCCTTCGGCGTACGGTTTGCACCCGGGGTGGCCGCACTTGCCGCATTGGGTTTGCGGCAAGAGTGCGTCGATGCTTTGAATCAGACTCATGTTTTGATCAGTCCGCTGAATCCGAGAAAAACCACTGCGATCAGGCCGGCACCGATCAGGTCGATCGGCAGGCCACGAAAGGGCAGGGGCACATCGTTGTCGGCCGTGCGTTCACGCAAATCAGTGAACAGGCTCAACACCAGCCAGAAACCCAACCCGGCACCCAGGCTCAAGGCTGTGGCGTGAAACAAGCCTTTGTCCTCCTGAACATTGAGCAAGGCCACGCCGAGTACGCCGGCATTGCCCAGCAGCAACGGCCAGAGGCCTTCGAACGACAGTGTCGAAAATACCCGCGCCAGCAGCTTCAGCAACGGGCCGATCAGCAACACGCTCAATGGCAGAAACACAAACAGGCGCAGCGCCGTCAATTGCAGAGGCTCCAGCAGCCAGTGGTAGAGCGCATAGCCGAGCATGCCCACGATCAGCATCAGGCACGTCGTCGCAATGCCCAAGGCATGGACCTGACGGCGCTGGCCGGCCAACAGCGGATCGACGCCCAGCGGCCAGTGCAACACGAGGTTGTTGATCAGGGCTGCACTGATAAGCGTAAGCAGAATTTCGGTCATTGTTCGTGCCGGCAGTTTTGTAGGAGCGAGCTTGCTCGCGATGGACTCAAGAGCGCTGCGTTCAATCTATGGACACGCGTAATCGTTAACGACCATCGCGAGCGAGCTCGCTCCTACAGGAGACGCTCTAAAAAGCGTAGGCATTATCCGGCAAGGCGGGAGGGTGGGCCAGACATGAAAATCCCACAGTCGCGCCAGGCACGACTGTGGGATCGATTTGCCGCGGATCTTACTTGATGCGCTGACCCGGCTTGGCGCCGCTGTCAGGGCTGAGCAGGTAGATCTCTTCACCGCCAGGACCGGCTGCCATCACCATGCCTTCGGAGATGCCGAACTTCATTTTCCGTGGCTTGAGGTTGGCGATCATCATGGTCAGGCGGCCATCGAGTTTGGACGGATCCGGGTAGGCACTCTTGATCCCGGAGAACACGTTACGTTGCTCGTCACCGATATCGAGGGTCAGGCGCAACAGCTTGTCGGCGCCTTCCACGTGTTCGGCCTTGACGATCAGCGCGACGCGCAAATCGACTGCCGCGAAGGTGTCGAACTCGATTTCCGGCGACAGAGGATCCTTGGCCAGTTCGCCATTGCCGGCAGGTGCGGCTTCGCCGGTGTCGGTCTGGCTGGCGGTCAGGTCTTCTTTCGAGGCGTCGGTCATGGCTTGTACCTTGACCGGGTCGATGCGGGTCATCAGCGGCTTGAACTCGTTCAACTGATGGTTGGCGAGCAAGGTCGCGTGATCGTTCCAGGTCAGCGGTGCGACGTTGAGGAACGCCTCGGCGTCGGCGGCCAGCAGCGGTAGCACAGGCTTGAGGAAGATCACCAACTGGCGGAACAGGTTGACGCCGGTGGCGCAGATCGCCTGGACTTCATCCTGCTTGCCTTCCTGCTTGTTCAGCGACCACGGAGCCTTGTCGGCGATCCAGGCGTTGGCGCGGTCGGCCAGGCCCATGATCTCGCGCATGGCGCGGGCGAAGTCGCGGGCTTCGTAGGCGTCGGCAATGCCTGGCGCGGCGGCCAGGAATGCTTCAGTCAGCTCAGGCGCGGCGTTGGTGTCGACCATCACGCCGGCATTGCCTTTGTGGATGAACCCGGCGCAACGGCTGGCGATGTTGACGACCTTGCCCACCAGGTCGGAGTTGACCTTCTGCACGAAGTCCTCGAGGTTCAGGTCGAGGTCATCGACGCCACGGCCCAGCTTGGACGCGTAGTAGTAGCGCAGGTATTCCGGCGACAGGTGATCCAGGTAGGTGCGGGCCTTGATGAAGGTGCCGCGGGACTTGGACATCTTCTGGCCGTTGACGGTCAGGTAACCGTGCACGTTGATCCCGGTCGGCTTGCGGTAGCCGGCGCCTTCGAGCATGGCTGGCCAGAACAGGGCGTGGAAGTTGACGATGTCCTTGCCGATGAAGTGGTACAGCTCGGCGGTGGAGTCCTTGCCCCAGAACGCGTCGAAGTCCAGTTCCGGCGTGCGGTTGCACAGGTTCTTGAAGCTGGCCATGTAGCCGATCGGCGCATCCAGCCATACGTAGAAGTACTTGCCCGGCTCGTCGGGGATCTCGAAACCGAAGTACGGCGCATCGCGGGAGATGTCCCACTGTTGCAGGCCGGCATCCAGCCATTCGGCGATCTTGTTGGCCACGGCATCCTGCAGGGTGCCGCTGCGGGTCCAGGTTTGCAGCATGGCCTGGAAGTCCGGCAGCTTGAAGAAGAAGTGCTGGGAGTCCTTGAGCACCGGGGTGGCGCCGGAGATAGCCGACTTCGGATCCTTCAGGTCGGTTGGCGCGTAGGTCGCGCCGCATTTTTCGCAGTTGTCGCCGTACTGATCTTCGGTGCCGCATTTCGGGCAGGTGCCCTTGATGAAGCGGTCGGCCAGGAACATTTTCTTTTCCGGGTCGAAATACTGGGTGATCGAGCGCGTGGCGATGTGCCCGGCGTCACGCAGTTTCAGGTAGATCTGGCTCGACAGCTCACGGTTTTCTTCGGCGTGAGTGGAGTGGAAATTGTCGAAGTCGACCAGGAACTCGGCAAAGTCGGCGCTGTGTTCAGCCTGGACGTTGGCGATCAGTTGTTCCGGGGTGATGCCTTCCTTTTCCGCGCGCAGCATGATCGCCGAACCGTGGGCGTCGTCGGCGCAGACATAGATGCATTGATTGCCGCGGTGCTTCTGGAAGCGCACCCACATATCGGTCTGGATGTATTCCAGCATGTGGCCAAGATGGATCGAACCATTGGCATAGGGCAGGGCGCTGGTGACGAGGATCTTGCGTGGCTCGGACATGGGGCTCGGCTACTTGATGAAACGGAGGTCGGCCACTATAAAGCGCCGGCGCATATTTTTCACCCTGTGAGCCTGTTTCATTGGATGAGTAACAAGGGAAAGATCAAAAGATCGCAGCCTTCGGCAGCGCCTGCAGGGGGCTCTTGTAGGAGCTGCCGAAGGCTGCGATCTTTTGAGGTACGATACCCATAATCTTTTCCAGTCCCGTTTTCGGAGTTGCCCATGAGCGCCGTCAATCGCGCAGCGGTGGAAGCCGTCCTTCGCCAATACACCGACCCTTACCTGAACCAGGACCCGGTCAGCGCCGGGTGCGTGCGCAACATCGACATCCAGGGTGACCGCGTCAGCGTCCAGCTCGAATTGGGTTACGCCGCCGGTCTGTTCAAGAGCGGCTGGGCGCAGATGCTGGAAATGGCCATTCAAGGTCTGGATGGCGTGTCGAGTGCCAAAGTCGATATCACCAGCGTGATTGCCGCGCACAAGGCCCAGGCGCAGATCCCGGGGCTGGCCAACGTCAAGAACGTGGTGGCCGTGGCGTCCGGCAAGGGTGGCGTGGGCAAATCCACCACCGCGGCCAACCTGGCCCTGGCCCTGGCCCGCGAAGGCGCCAAGGTCGGGATTCTCGATGCGGACATCTACGGTCCGAGCCAGGGCATCATGTTTGGTATCCCGGAGCGCACCCGTCCTGAGGTCAAGGAGCAGAAATGGTTCGTTCCGCTCAAGTCCCATGGCGTCGAAGTGATGTCCATGGCCTTCCTCACCGATGACAACACACCGATGGTCTGGCGCGGTCCGATGGTCTCCGGCGCCTTGCTGCAACTGGTGACCCAAACTGCGTGGGGCGACCTGGATTACCTGGTCATCGACATGCCGCCGGGTACCGGTGACATCCAGCTGACCCTGGCGCAGAAAGTGCCAGTGGCCGGTGCAGTCATCGTGACCACCCCGCAGGACCTGGCCTTGCTGGACGCGCGCAAGGGCGTGGAGATGTTCCGCAAGGTCAACATTCCGGTGCTGGGCGTGGTGGAAAACATGGCCGTGCACATCTGCTCCAACTGTGGACATGCCGAGCATCTGTTCGGTGAGGGCGGTGGCGTGAAGCTGGCCAACCAGTATGGCGTCGAGTTGCTGGCCTCGTTGCCGCTGTCGATGGTCATCCGCGAACAGGCCGATGGCGGCAAGCCGACGGTGATCGCCGAGCCTGACAGCCAGATCGCCATGGTTTACCAGGAGCTGGCCCGTCATGTCGGCGCGCGGATCGTATTGCAGGAAGCTTTGACGCCGGCGATGCCGAATATCAGCGTCAGCGACGATTGATGATCTGAAATGCTTTCCCGAGTGGGAGCGGGCTTGCTCGCGAATGCGGTGTGTCTTCAACAAATGGTTGACTGATCTAACGCCTTCGCGAGCAAGCCCGCTCCCACATTTGTTTTGTGGTGCCTTTAGATCCGCAACCCGCCATCCATCTCCAGAATCCGACCGGTGTAATAGTCGTTCTCGAAGATGTAAGCCGCCGAATGGGCGATTTCCTCAGGCTTGCCCATGCGCTTGAGCGGAATGCCGGCGGTCATTTTTTCCAGCGCTTCAGGCTTCATGCCCAGGGTCATCTCGGTTTCGATGAAGCCCGGTGCAATGCCGGCCACGCGAATGCCGTAGCGCGCCAGTTCCTTGGCCCAGGTCACGGTCGCCGCAGCGACACCGGCCTTGGCCGCCGAGTAGTTGGTCTGGCCGATATTGCCGGCACGGGAAATCGACGAGATATTGATGATCGCGCCGCTGTTGTTCAGCTCGACCATTTTCGCCGCGACTTCACGGGTGCACAGGAACACGCCGGTCAGGTTGACGTCGATGACCGCCTGCCACTGGGCCAGGCTCATCTTGGTCATTTCGCCATCCTTGACCTTGAGCAACAGACCGTCACGCAGGATCCCGGCATTGTTGATCAGGCCGTGGATCGCGCCGAAATCTTCGGCGACCTGGGCGACCATGTGGGTCACTTGCTCTTCGTTGGCGACGTTGCACAGGTAAGCTCGGGCTTCGACATCCTTGGCCTTGCAGGCCGCGACGGCAGCGTCGAGTTTTTCCTGGTTGAGGTCGACCAGGGCGAGTTTCGCGCCCTTGCCGGCGAAATACTCGGCCATGGAACGACCTAAACCCTGGCAACCGCCAGTGATAATGATTACTTTGTCAGTGAGTTGCATTCGCATGTCCCCCGGTAGCAGGTCTGAGTGGTTTCCTTGTAGAGAGCCTCTCGATCTGCGCCTGACGTGGCCCGGCTACACATGAGAACTGCCCCCGATGGCATGCTGGGACTTTCACCAGCAGCTTGTCCGTTTTTATGACGGATTCTATATAAGGAGTCATAAATTGAGCGTTGAAGCGGCTAAGCATGCACGAGAATTGCTCCTCAAGGAATACCGTGGAGTGCTCTCGACGCACTCCAAGTCAATGCCCGGTTTTCCGTTCGGCTCCGTGGTTCCGTACTGCCTGGACGAGCAGGGCCGGCCGCTGATCCTGATCAGCCGCATCGCCCAGCACACCCATAATCTGCAGAAAGATCCGAAATGCTCGCTGTTCGTGGGTGAGCGTGGGGCTGAAGATGTCCAGGCCGTTGGTCGCCTGACCTATCTGGCGCAAGCGCAGCAACTCGAAGACGAAGCCGCCATCGAAGCCGCTTCCGAGCGTTACTACCGCTACTTCCCGGAGTCGCAGGGTTATCACAAGGCCCACGATTTCGACTTCTGGGTGCTCAAGCCGGTGCGCCACCGTTACATCGGCGGTTTTGGCGCGATTCATTGGGTCAACGACCTGACCCTGGCCAACCCGTTCGCCGGCAAGGCCGAACTGAGCATGGTCGAGCACATGAACGCGGATCACGCCAAGGCCATCGCCCATTACGTCGAGCTCGCCGGTCTGCCGAACAACGTGCCGGCGCAAATGGCCGGTATCGATACCGAAGGCATGCACCTGCGTATCGGCCAGAGCCTGTACTGGTTGCCGTTTCAAGCGCCTTGTAATACGCCGACACAAGTCCGCGAAGCCTTGGTTTCTCTGGCTCACGCTGAACATTGGCCGAAAAATGAAGTGGCCGACGCTTGAATTCACGAAACGGCGACGTCATCTAAGGTGAACTGGCAAGGCATTCTTGCGTTGAGGAACCATTTGATGCGCCCTTTTTTGTTGCTCTTTCTGCTGTTCCCGGTGTTGGAGCTGTTCGTATTCGTCAAGGTGGCAGGGGCCATCGGGTTTTTCCCGGCCCTGCTGCTGATCATTCTCGGCTCGATGTTCGGTGTGTTCGTGCTGCGCATCGCCGGCCTGGCCACGGCCCTGCGTGCCCGTGAAAGCCTGAACCGCGGCGAGTTGCCGGCCCAGACCATGCTCGAAGGCCTGATGCTGGCATTGGCCGGTGGCCTGCTGATTCTTCCGGGTTTCATCAGCGATGTGATCGGCCTGTTCCTGCTGCTGCCGTTCAGTCGCCGCCTGCTGGCGGGCAAGATGCGCCAGCGCGCCGAAGAGCAGGCCATGCGCCAGCGAGCGTTCGCCGACGACCTCCAGGCCCGTGGAGGTCCGGCACCTCGTGAGCCGCTGGGCCGCGAGCCCAACGTGATCGAAGGCGAGTTCGAACACCGTGATACCAAGTAATACGCACATCGACACGGCACCTTCGGGTGCCGTGTTCGTTTGCGGGGCACCGACCTGAAAAAATTTCGCTGCCCGCCCTTGTAATAAGCTTATGCGCCCTTATGTAACGGTCACCGCAAGGTTTCTGGCGAACACGCCAGGCAGACTTCCGCGGTTCGCTAGACGAACCGCAACCGGCACCGCCGGCCTTTGTTAAACCCGCCGGGACTACACCGGCCGATGAAAACCACAATTAGGAGAGATCGACAATGAAGCTTCGTCCTCTGCATGACCGCGTCGTCATCCGTCGCAGCGAAGAAGAAAAGAAAACCGCTGGCGGTATCGTCCTGCCAGGTTCGGCTGCTGAAAAAGCCAACAGCGGCGAAATCCTCGCTGTAGGCACCGGCCGCGTACTGGAAAGCGGTGAAGTGCGTGCACTGTCCGTGAAAGTGGGCGACAAGGTTGTGTTCGGTCCTTACTCCGGCAGCAACACTGTGAAAGTCGACGGCGAAGACCTGCTGGTAATGAGCGAGAACGAAATCCTCGCTGTTATCGAAGGCTGATTACCCGCTCATTTTCCCGCTACTTCAAAGTATTTAAGGAATATCGATCATGGCTGCTAAAGAAGTTAAATTCGGCGATTCCGCCCGCAAGAAAATGCTCACCGGTGTCAACGTCCTGGCTGACGCAGTAAAAGCGACCCTGGGCCCGAAAGGCCGTAACGTGATCATCGAGAAGAGCTTCGGCGCTCCGACCATCACCAAGGACGGCGTTTCCGTAGCCAAAGAAATCGAACTGGAAGACCGTTTCGAAAACATGGGCGCGCAGCTGGTCAAAGACGTTGCCTCCCGTGCCAACGATGACGCAGGCGACGGCACCACCACCGCTACCGTTCTGGCTCAGTCGATCGTCAACGAAGGCCTGAAAGCCGTCGCTGCCGGCATGAACCCGATGGATCTGAAGCGCGGTATCGACAAAGCGACCATCGCGATCGTCAAAGAGCTCAAAGCCCTGTCCAAGCCATGCGCTGACACCAAGGCTATCGCTCAGGTAGGCACCATCTCCGCCAACTCCGACAACTCCATCGGCGACATCATTGCCGAAGCCATGGAAAAAGTCGGTAAAGAAGGCGTGATCACCGTTGAAGAAGGCTCGGGCCTGGAAAACGAACTGTCGGTTGTTGAAGGCATGCAGTTCGACCGTGGCTACCTGTCCCCGTACTTCGTCAACAAGCCAGAGACCATGGTCGCTGAGCTGGACGGCCCGCTGATCCTGCTGGTCGACAAGAAAATCTCGAACATCCGCGAAATGCTGCCAGTGCTGGAAGCCGTTGCCAAAGCCGGCCGTCCACTGCTGATCGTGGCCGAAGACGTTGAAGGCGAAGCCCTGGCGACTCTGGTTGTGAACAACATGCGTGGCATCGTCAAAGTCGCAGCCGTCAAGGCGCCAGGCTTCGGCGACCGTCGCAAGGCCATGCTGCAGGACATCGCCGTTCTGACCGGCGGTACCGTGATCTCCGAAGAGATCGGCCTGAGCCTGGAAAGCGCAACCCTGGAAAACCTGGGCAGCGCCAAGCGCGTGACCCTGTCCAAGGAAAACACCATCATCGTTGATGGTGCTGGCGTTCACGGCGACATCGAAGCACGCATCACGCAGATCCGTGCCCAGGTTGCCGAGACTTCCTCGGACTACGACCGTGAAAAACTGCAAGAGCGTCTGGCCAAGCTGTCCGGCGGCGTTGCAGTGATCAAGGTTGGCGCTGGTTCCGAAGTTGAAATGAAAGAGAAGAAAGCCCGCGTTGAAGACGCCCTGCACGCTACCCGTGCAGCCGTTGAAGAAGGCGTGGTACCTGGCGGTGGCGTGGCCCTGATCCGTGCCCTGGAAGCTATCCTGAACCTGAAAGGCGACAACGCTGACCAGGACGTAGGTATCGCTGTACTGCGTCGTGCCATTGAAGCACCGCTGCGTCAGATCGCTGCCAACAGCGGTGACGAGCCAAGCGTTGTGGTCAACGAAGTCAAGAACGGCAAAGGTAACTTCGGTTACAACGCTGCGACTGGCGAATACGGCGACATGATCGAAATGGGTATCCTGGACCCAACCAAGGTAACCCGTTCCGCTCTGCAAGCTGCATCGTCGATCGGCGGTCTGATCCTGACCACCGAAGCCGCTGTTGCTGAAGCACCGAAGAAAGACGGCGGTGCTGGCGGCGGTATGCCAGACATGGGCGGTATGGGCGGCATGGGCGGCATGATGTAAGCCAGCCTTACCCCTGTACGAAAAACCCCGCCTGCGAAAGCAGGCGGGGTTTTTTATTGCCGGGAATTTGAAAGGCGCCTCGGTCTAGTGTGGGAGCGGGCTTGCTCGCGAAAGCGATGTGTCAGACAACATGTTTGTTGAATGTTGAACCGCTTTCGCGAGCAAGCCCGCTCCCACATTTTTGATCTGTGTTTCAGGCACTCACCGGTTGTACTTTGGCAACAGCGTCGGCTCGGGAAGCAGGCCGATAAAGAATCCAGTAATACGACCCCAGGCAAATCAGCCAGCAGAACACCGCCGTCCACAGGTTGTGCGAGAAGAAGTGCGCCCCCTGCATCATCCGGCCGATGGAAAACACCGAACCCAGGGCAAATGCGAAGACAAATGCCGCACGGGCCATGCGCGGGCGGCGGTCACGCAGCACGAAGAACAACGCAAACAGGGTGAAACCGGTCGCAGCATGGCCACCGGGCCAGCAACGTCCAGGCTTATCGGTATGCGGGCGAGGGCTCAACAGTTCGCTGTACGTCTCATGGCCGCCGAACTGCTCCAGGCTCCATGGGCATTGCACCGCCGTCACTGCTTTCATTGGCGTTACAAACGACGTCGCCAGCCCCAGCGAGAGCACCAGGCAACCCAGCTCGCGCTTGAGCGGTTTGAGCCTGGCCATGAAGAACGAGGCGATGAAGCCGAGGATGGCAAACACCGAGAAGGCGATGACTATTTGCTTGGCGCGATCGTGCAGGATGTCCTCGAGGAAGTAACTGTGGCGTCCGATGAATTCCCCGGCGACCGGGTCGTAAAACAGCCTGGCCAGGTCCATGTCCAGACTGGTCAATTCGAGCAACACCAGAATGATCGCGGCAACGGCAGGGACTCCAAGGCACACCCAGAAATTGAGCGGACGAGGAGCGGGGCGGGCTAGGGTCGAAACCATGCGAGTTCCTTGGTCGGTAAAGTGTTCTGAAAGGCGCAGCCGCGCAGAGTTTGAACTCGATTATGTCGTCAACGTGTGAGTCGATAGTGAAAAAGTCGTTAATGCCGCAAACGTTTGATTTCAACGGTTACAGCAGCATGCAGTCCTAGCCCTGAGCCACACTTGGCCTTAAGCTGCGCGGGCCATGACGGTCGTTACTGTGGACGGAGAGATGCCCATGCGAATTCTATTGGTTGAAGACAACCGCGATATCCTGGCCAACCTGGCCGATTACCTGGGACTCAAAGGCTATACCGTGGATTGCGCGCAGGATGGTCTGTCTGGCCTGCATCTGGCGGCCACCGAGCATTACGACTTGATCGTGCTCGATATCATGTTGCCCGGCATCGATGGCTATACCTTGTGCAAGCGCCTGCGCGAAGATGCCCGGCGCGAAACGCCGGTGATCATGCTCACGGCCCGCGATCAACTGGACGACCGTCTGCAAGGCTTCAAGTCCGGCGCCGATGATTACCTGATCAAGCCGTTTGCCCTGTCTGAACTGGCGGCGCGTATCGAAGCAGTCATGCGCCGGACCCAGGGCGGCGGGCGGCGGACCTTGCAGGTCGGCGACCTGAGCTATGACCTCGATACCCTGGAAGTCACCCGCGAAGGCCGATTGCTGAAACTCAACCCGGTCGGCCTGAAATTGCTGGCCGTATTGATGCAGAAAAGCCCTCATGTGCTGCGCCGTGAAATTCTTGAAGAAGCGCTCTGGGGCGATGACTGCCCGGACAGCGACAGCCTGCGCAGCCATGTCCACCAACTGCGCCAGGTGATCGACAAGCCGTTCGCCAAGCCGTTGTTGCAAACCGTTCACGGCGTGGGGTATCGCCTGGCCGAGGGGCGTGATGGAGTTTAAGCAGAGCCTTTCCCAACGCATCATCATTGCCTTTGCGCTGATGAGTGCACTGGTGGCGGGTGCCTTTGCCATGGGCATCGTGGCGACTGTGCACCTGGTGGAGGAAAAACTGATTTCGGCAGGCCTGGGCGGTGATTTGCAGCGCCTGTTGCTGATGGACAATGTCACGGACTGGAGCCATCGCCCCGAGCCGGACCAATTGTTCTACTTCAGCAACGGGCCAGGCGATTTCAGGTTGCCCAAGGATTTGCGTCATCTGGAGCCGGGTTTTCACGAAGTCTTCCGTGAAAACCTGTCGTACCACGCCATGGTCGAAATCGTCGACGGCCGACGTTACGTGCTGTTGCAGGACCAGAGCGACTTCGAAGAGCGCGAGCGGGTGCTGTTTGCCGTGGTGCTGGTGGGTTTCGTGCTGAGCCTGGCGCTGGCGGTGTTTCTCGGCTGGGTCCTGGCACGCAAGGTCATGGCGCCGGTGGTGCGGCTGGCCCGGCAGGTACGCCATCGCGATCAACTGCTCGGCCTGGCCCCACCTTTGGCCCCGGACTATGCCGCCGACGAAGTGGGCGAATTGGCCGTGGCCTTCGACGCTACCCTCGGGCGCTTGCGTCAGGCCCTGACCCGTGAGCGCTTGTTTACCAGCGACGTCAGCCACGAATTGCGTACGCCCCTGATGGTATTGGCCAGTTCCTGCGAGTTGTTGCTGGAAAACCCCGGTCTCGATCAGCGTGGCCGCGCCCAGGTCGAGCGCATCGCCCGGGCCTGTGAAGAAATGCGTGAGCTGGTGCAAACCTTCCTGATGCTGGCCCGTGCCCAGCGCGAAGACGCCGGCATGTCGCCGCAACAGCCACTGGGCCAGGTGGCCGAGGGCCTGATCGGTCTGTGGCGCGGACCCATTGAAAGCAAAGGGTTGAAGCTGATCTTCGAACCGGGCAGCCCTGAGGCCAGGAGTTACAACGCGACGCTCCTGCACGCGGTGATGGGTAACTTGCTGCGCAACGCCTTGCATTACACCGAACGGGGCTTCATTCGCCTGAGCCTGACGGGCACGGGATTTCTGGTCGAAGACAGCGGAGTGGGCATTCCCGAGGAAAAGCGCGAGGCGATGTTCGAACCCTTCGTTCGGGGCACTGAAAAACGCGGGGAAGGCTTGGGCCTGGGGCTTTCACTGGTGCAGCGGATCTGTGAAAACCAGGGCTGGAGCGTCAGCCTGACTACGATGGAGCCCAGTGGCTGCCGTTTTCAGGTGGAGCTCTCCCGAACTTGATCTGTTGAGTCCGTCGTCCAGAAAACCCTATCAGTTCAGTAAAGCCTTGTAATAATTCCGGGTTTCCCATAACGATATTTTCACAAATGGATGACCAGTCACCGACACCACAAAATCTAAGGTAGTTGCATCAGAAGTTCAGGAGCCCTGATGATGGACGGCCCGATCAAGCTCGATTTTTCAGAAAAGTACGACGATCAACACGCGCAACGCTATTTGCGCAAACACCAGGAAGGTCTCGGCCGTCGATTGTCTCACTGGCGTGACGAACAACTGGCGCGCAAGGCGCTGGCCTTGGTTGGCGAGCCTGGTCTGGTCCTCGATTTACCTTGTGGTGCAGGGCGTTTCTGGCCCTTGTTGGCGGAAAAATCCAACCGTGTGATCATCGGTGCCGATAACTCGAAGTCCATGCTGAAGGTTGCAACCCAGGCGCAACCGGCCGATGTGGTGAAGCGGGTACAACCCTTGCACACGTCTGCATTCGACATCGCCTTGCCGGACAACGCCGTCGACAGCATTTTTTGCATGCGCTTGCTCCACCACATCGGTGAAGCCGGGCATCGCATGGCTATTTTGCGTGAATTCGAGCGGGTTTCCCGCGACAGCGTGATCCTTTCGCTGTGGGTCGATGGCAACTTCAAGGCCTGGAAACGCAAGCGTTCGGAGAAAACCCGTGGGCAGGAAGGTTACCAAAACCGGTTTGTGTTACCGGTCGCTACTGTAGAGACGGAGTTTGAGCAGGCGGGTTTCCGAATCCAGGAACAACTGGACTTTTTGCCGCTCTATGCCATGTGGCGAGTTTACGTATTACGCAAGAGGTAACAGGATGGCAGTGCAGTGTGCAGCAGAAACGGAAGTCGTTCCCCAGGACCGCTTCGATTACTTCTGGAATCAGCGCGGTGAATGGGTAGAAGAGCCCAACGTCCGTCGCGGCGGGGAAAGCGGCGTTCAACGCCTGATGGGCAGTGATGGTCAACTGCTCTACGTCAAGCGCCAGACCGGGCATATCCATCGTAGCTTGCAGCACCCTTTCGGGCGGCCTACGGTCATGCGCGAGCATGCCGCGCTCACCGGTGTGACCGCGCTTGGCGTACGGGTTCCGGAAATCGTTTTCTGTGGGGCACAGCGCGATCCTGTGCACAAGTGGCGTGCCTTGCTGGTCACCAAGTCGCTGGACGGCTTCGAGGAAATCGATCGCTGGTACGCCGGTGGCGGTCGCGAACGTCATGGTGAAGCCATACACGAACGAGTGCTCAAGGACCTGGCTGAAAACCTGGCTCGCATGCACAAGGGCCGCTGGCAGCACGGTTGCCTTTACGACAAGCACGTATTCGTTCGCGTGACCGGTGAGGGCGAGACGGCCAAGGTCGAAGTGGCCCTGATCGATCTGGAGAAATGCCGACAGCGTTTGACGGCCCATCGCGCAGCTGTCCATGACTTGAAGCAATTGCGTCGCCACTCGTCGTTCAGCGACGCAGACTGGAAAAAGCTCGTCTATTTTTATGAGACGGCGTTTGGCAGCGCTATCAAGGGTTTATAGCGATGAAACTCGAAATTGCACGAGGTTTGTTTCTGGTAGGAGCCTTGGCAGTTGCATCGATCGCGATGGCAACCTGGGAGCAACCACGCCCCCAGGTTCTCAGCTCGATAAACGCAGAAGAACATTGTCCGTTGCCGCGGGTTGCGAAGGCATCCGTGGCCACTCGACCTGATCATGATCTATTGCTTTTCATGTTCGGACTTTCTCAGGGACTGAGGCCGCAAAGTTGAACCGATTGAAGCCAAAATGAAAAGGCCTCGCACCAACGAGGCCTTTTTTTTTGCCCGGATTTTCAACCTGCACGATTCAATGTGGGAGCGGGCTTGCTCGCGAAAGCGGCTCAACATTCAACAACGATGTTGTCTGACACACCGCTTTCGCGAGCAAGCCCGCTCTCACAGGTTTTTCTGCGTCAGGGTTTATCCGGCTTGGCCAGCATCGTGTAGATGCAAGGCAACACAAACAGGGTGAACAACGTGCCGATCGACATGCCGGTCGCGATGACCGTACCGATGTCGAACCGGCTGACCGCGCCAGCACCGGTGGCGATGATCAATGGCACCATGCCAAACACCATCGCCGCGGTGGTCATCAACACCGGACGCAGGCGGATGGCCGCCGCTTCCTCCACCGCTTCCCGTGCCGTCAGGCCCTTGTCCTTGCGTAGCTGGTTGGCGAACTCGACGATCAGAATGCCGTGCTTGCTGATCAGCCCGATCAGCGTCACCAGCCCGACCTGGGTGTAGATGTTCATGCTCGACCACCCCAGGAACAGCGGAATCAACGCGCCGCAGATGGACAGGGGCACGGTGACCAGGATTACCAGCGGGTCGCGGAAGCTTTCGAACTGCGCCGCCAACACCAGGAAAATGATCGCCAGTGCCAAGGCAAAGGTGACCCACAGGGCACTGCCTTCCTGAACATACTGCCTCGACGCACCGGCGTAGTCGAAGGCAAAACCGACCGGTGCCTCTTCCCGGGCGATCTGGCGCACGAGGTCGATGGCTTCCCCCATGCTCACCAGTGGCACGCCGGACAGAATGGCGGAGTTGAGTTGCTGGAACTGGTTCAACTGGCGCGGTCGGGCACGGTCGGTGACGGTGATCAGGGTCGACAACGCCAACAGCTCGCCCTGGGTGTTTTTCACGTAGTAATTGTTCAGCCAGTCCGGATTGTCGCGGAACGTTCGCTCGACCTGGGCAATGACCTTGTAGCTGCGACCTTCGATGGTGAATCGGTTGATCTCGGCTTCGCCCAGCAGGGTCGCCAGGGTTCCCCCCAGATCCTGCATGGAAACCCCCATCTGCGCTGCCTTGGCGCGGTCGATGTCCACCACCACTTCCGGCTTGTCGAAGGCCAGGTCAACGTCGACAAATGCAAACTTGCCGGATTCCATCGCCCGTTTTTTTACCCGCTCGACCACTTGCAGCAGCAGTTCGTAATCGTTGGAGGAGTTGATGACGAACTGGAATGGCAAGCCTTCGCCGGTGCCCGGCAGGGACGGCAGGTTGAAGCCGAAAATCTGCAACCCCGGGATGCTTTCCAGTTTGGCCTGCACCTCGGGCAGGATCGCCATTTGCGTGCGACTGCGCTCGTCCCATGGCTTGAGCAGGAAACCGCCGATGCCCGATTGCACGCCGGTGAAACCGTTGATCTGGAATGACGAGTAGTACTCGGGAAACGACTTGAAGATCGCGACGAACTCGTCGGTGTAGGTGTTCAGGTAGTCGAGGTTGGTCGGTTGCGGGGCGTTGGCAATCATGAAAATGATGCCCTGGTCCTCATCCGGCGCCAGTTCCGATTTGGTGAACTTGAGAAGGACCGGAATCAGGCACAACACGATCACGGCGAACACCAGCACTACCGGGCGGGTGTTGAGGGTGCCGTGAAGCAGGCTCTGGTAGCGGCGCTTGAGGCGTTCGAAGATCATGTCCAGGCGATGGGCCAGGCCACTGGGGTTCTCGTCGTGACGCAGCAGAAACGCACACATCATCGGCGACAGGGTGAGGGCGACGATGCCGGAAATCACCACCGCGCCGGCCAGGGTCAGGGCGAACTCCTTGAACAGCGCCCCGGTCAGGCCGGTCAGGAAACCGATCGGCGCATACACCGCCGCCAGGGTGATGGTCATCGAGATCACCGGCATGGCGATTTCCCGGGCGCCTTCAATGGCGGCATCGAACGGCGTCTTGCCTTCCTCGATGTGGCGATGAATGTTTTCCACCACCACGATGGCGTCGTCCACCACCAGGCCGATGGCCAATACCATCGCCAGCAGGGTGAGCAGGTTGATCGAGTACCCCATCATCTGCATGAAGAACATGACGCCGATCATCGACAGCGGGATGGTCACCACCGGGATCACCACCGAGCGCAGGGCGCCAAGGAACAGGAACACCACCACGATCACGATCAGCACCGCTTCGAACAGCGTTTTCACCACTTCGTCGATCGAGGCCTGGATGAACAGCGTGGCGTCGTAGGCGATTTCACCCTTGAGGTTCGGCGGTAGCTGGGCCTCAAGTTCCGGCATGATCTTGCGCACTTCCTTGATCACATCCAGCGGGTTGGCGGCAGGTGTCGCCTTGATGCCGATGTACACCGAAGGGGTGCCACCGAAGGAGCTGATGGAGTCGTAGTTTTCCGCACCCATTTCCACGCGCGCCACATCCCGCAGCAGCACACGGCTGTCGCCATCGACCTTGAGCGGAATCGCTCCGAAGGCCTCGGCGGACTTGAGTTCGGTATTGGCGTTGATGCTGGTGACCACGTACTCGCCCTTCACCTCGCCGGCGGCCGAGAGGAAGTTGTACTGGCGCACCGCGTTGGTCACATCGCTGGCACTGAGGCCGAAACCCGCGAGCTTCACCGGATCCAGCCACAGGCGCATGGCAAATACCTGGTTGCCGAGGATTTCGGCCTCGGCCATGCCGGGCAAGGTCGCCAGTTTGGGCTGGATCACCCGCGACAGGTAATCGGTAATCTGCGGGTTGCTCAATTCCTTGCTGAAGAAACTCATGTACATCAGTACTGACGCATTGGCAGATTCTTTGCTCAGCACCGGGTCTTCTGCGTCCTGGGGCAGCTGGTTCTTGACCTCGTTGGCCTTGGCCAGCAGTTCGGTAAACAGACGGTCGCTGTTGGAGCCGACGCGCGCGTAGATCGAGATCACCGAAAAGTTCTGGCGACTCACCGAGGTCATGTAGTCGATACCCTCGGCGCTGGCGAGGCTTTGCTGCATCGGTTGGGTAATGTAGCCCTGGATGGTCTCGGCGTTGGCTCCGGGATAGGCGGTGGTCACCGTGATCAGGGCGTTTTCCATTTGTGGATACTGGCGCAGCGGCAGCTTGCTCCAGGCCTGAAAGCCCAGCAGCACAATCAGCAGGCTGACAACGGTTGCGAGAACCGGGCGGCGAATGAACGGATCGGTAAAAGCCATAGGGGTTCCTTGATCAGTCCGCGCGAGGCGGGCTGTTCTGCCCGGCCAGGGTCTTGTCGTCGCTGATGGCAATGTGCGCGCCGTTATCCAGTTTGAGCTGGCCGGCGGTCACCACTGTCTCGCCGCTCTGCACGCCTTTGGTGATCATCACTTGCCCATCGCGGCGTTCGCCGGTCTCGACAAAACGCCGTTCGGCGATCAGCACCGGCTGGCCCTTGTCGTCCTTTACCAGGCTGCCATCTTCGGCCTTCTTTGGTACGGCCACATACACCGAGTTGCCGTAGAGCGTGTAGGTAATCGCGCTTTCCGGCACCACGATGCGCGGTTGCGGGTCGGGCAGGAGCACCTGGAGGTTGGCGAACATGCCTGGCATCAACTTGCCATCGGGGTTGGCCAGGGTGGCGCGGACCTGCACGTTACGGGTGCTGTTCTCGACTTTGGGGTTGATTGCACTGATGGTGCCCGGGTACTCCTGGTTCGGATACGCCGCGACAATGACCTGCACTGGCTGGCCGAGTGCAATCTTCGGCACCGACTGCTCGGGCACAAAAAAGTCCACATACAGGCTACTGAGGTCTTGCAGGGTGGCGATCATGGTGCCACTGGCAAGATAGTCGCCAACGTCTACCTGACGAATGCCGATGGTCCCGCTGAAGGGCGCGACGATGCTTTTTTTGCCGAGCGCAGCCTTGAGTTGATTGACTGTGGCCCTGCTCTTCTTCAGCACCGCCGAAAGTCGGTCGAATTCGCCTTTGGAAATGGCCTGGCTGCCGACCAGTTGGCTACCGCGACCGTAATCGAGCTGTGCCAGCCCGAGGTCGGCCAGAGCCGTTTCCAGCAGGGCACTTTCAACGGCGCTGTCCAGGCGCAGGAGTGGTTGACCGGCCTTGACCTTTTGCCCTGACTCGAATTGCAAATCGATGACGGTGCCATCGGTCTCCAGGCTCAGGTCCACGCCCTGCAATGCCTTGAGCGTGCCAACGCTAGGCAGGCGGGCTTGCCATGGGCGCTCGGTGGCGGTGGCCACGGCAACGCTGATGGCCGGTTTAGGCGCAGAGAAGCCTTGAACCATCGTGTAGATCGAGAAGGCTTTGTATGCGGCCAGGACCAGCACAATCAGTAGAACCACACCCAACATGATCAGCATGCGGCGACGCAGCATATTCCAGTTCCTTGGAGAAAATCAGGTGAGACAGCAGGGCACATTACCGGGAGTCTAGAGGTAATCCAACTGCCGTTTTTACAGGTTGTGAGGTATTAGAGGGGGGAAAGCCTGAAAAGATTCGCCGTCTCGGGTCGCGCTGCGGGGTGTACGTCATCCCGATGCCGGTGCGGCCCAAGGCGGCGATCTTTTCAATGATTCAGGCCATCAGATGCAGATGGTTGTCCCAGAGCCCTGCGGGTAGCTCCAGCGGTTTGGCGACCAGGTTTGTCTGGCGGCAGTCGTAGTAACGGCAGCGCCCCTGGCCCGAGGTCACGACAAAACCATCGGCCACGGCGCCGACCCCGGCGCAATCGGGCAGGGGGGCATCCAGGCGTACTTCACCGCTGTCCAGGTCCCAGATGAAGAAGCGGTTGCCCCGCGGCGCAGTCAACGCCACCAGGCGCAAGTCGTTGTGCACCGCGACGCTGGCGGTGTAGTGCCCCATGGCCTGCAACTGGTGCTCGGGCACCGGGAACGCCACGAAAGGTTGACCAGGACGCTTGATCGCCAACAGCTCCGACGACTCGTGGGCCGCGCCCATGAACTGTTGGCTGGCGACGATGGTGCCGTCGCTGGCGATGGCCAGATGGCGCACGCTGTTCATCTGCTGGGCGAGGGTTTCCTTGCTCAGCAGGGTGCCGTCACGTTGCATCAGGACCAGGCTCGGTTCCATGGCGTTGAGGTTCATCTCCACCCGGCTTTCGGCCTCGGTGCGAATCCCGCCGTTGGCCACCACCAGGGTTTCACCATCGGGCATCCACGACACCTGGTGCGGCCCCAGGCCGTGGGTGGAAATCTCGCCGCTGTGCACCAGCCTTTCACCTTCGAACTGATACACGCCGAGCAGGCCGCGGCCCGGGTCGGTGGTGTCATTTTCGGTGGCGTACAGCCAGTCGCCGCTGTGGTGAATGACCGCGTGTCCGTAGAAGTGCCGGTTGGGCTGCGACACCACGGTTTGCAGGAGGGCGCCGTCGCGCAGGTCGATCAGGTAGCTCTCGGTGCCCGGGCGGCGGGCGACGAACAGTGCAATGGGTTGTGTCGGGTGGTTGATGATGTCGTGGCAACGCTGGCCGACCCGGGTGGCGAACACCTGGGTACCATCGAGCCGATAACCGACGGCGTAATGCTGGCCATCGGTATCGTCCCGTGCCGAAAGCAACAACGGACTCCTGTCTTTTTGCTTGAACAGCTTCCAGCCGCCCAGCGTCACCGCACCCAGCAGCAAACTCCCTAATGTCAGAACCTGGCGTCGCAGCATGGAACTGGCCCTCATCAGTCACCGTCGTTGGCGTTGAAGCCCAGCTGGATGCCCAATGCCTTGGCCAGATCGGCCTCGTGCAGGCGATGGACGACGTTGAGGCTGTCATACAGCTCGTTGAGTTGCTGGCGGCCGGCCTCGTCATTGAGCATGTCAGTCAGCGAGCGCTGGTTGCCGGCAAACAGTTTCAGCGAGGCGGCATAGGCGGCATCGATCTTGTCGGCCAACGGCTTCTGCTCGCTTGGCAACAGTCCGCGCAGGCCTTTGTTATCCACACCTTCCCAGACCGTTTTGGCGGCCGCGAGGCTGGCTTCGAGGCTGGTCAGGGACGACTGGCTGCGCCAGGCATCGGCCTGGAACGGTTGTGGCACGCCCTTGCTCTGGCGACCCATCGGCGTGCCGAGTTTTTTCTTCAGGGTGTCGATGGCGGTGACTTGAACCCGCAGCAGATCGGCGATCGCTTCGTGGGAGTCGGCGTAACGCTGGTTGGGGAATTTGCTCATCTGCGCGAGCATGCCGTCAGTGTTGTTCCAGGTTTGCAGAATCTCTTCGGCCAACTGTTTCTGGCGTTCGCCGATGGCGATCAGCAGTGGGCAGTATTTGCTCTTCTTCTCTACGTTGGCCACGTCAGGCTTGCTGTCGAACAGAATGTATTCGTAGGCCGAGAGGCCCTGCACCACGACACTGGACTTGGCCAGCGCTGCAACATCGATCTGCGGCTGGGCGCTGACCAGTTGCTCGACCTGACGGCCGACCAGGTTTTTCTTGTCCGGCCAGAACTGCACTTGCCACGAACGGTTGCCTTCGGCCAACGGCCCGATCAGCAGCGGTTGCAGCTCGGCCCAGGCTTTTTGCGCATGCAGGAAGTCGGCACGGGCGGTTTCCAGGGTTTCCTTGCCTTCGCAGTAGGCGAGGGCGCTGACTGCCAATTGACGGTCGGCTTCAACCCAGCGGGTGTAGGTCGGCAGGATCACCGACTTGGCGATGGCCGCCGACGTGACCGCTTGCGGATCCTGGGGCGAGCAGGCGCCCAGGGCGAGGGCGGCAAGGCTGGTGAACAATAGTTTGGGACGGAACATGTCGGGCTCCCGCGAGTGGAATGCGTGTTAAAGGGAATTCAGGAACGCCAGCAACGCGGCGCGCTGCTCGGCATTGAAAGACAAAACCTGTTGCTGCGCCGCTGTCGCCTCGCCGCCATGCCAGAGCACGGCTTCGAGCAGGTTGCGGGCGCGGCCGTCGTGCAGGAACTGGGTGTGGCCGCTGACCGCCTGTGTCAGGCCGATGCCCCACAACGGCGGGGTGCGCCATTCGCGGCCACTGGCCTGGAATTCGCTACGGTTGTCGGCCAGGCCGTCGCCCATGTCGTGCAGCAGCAGATCGCTGTAGGGGCGAATCACTTGATTGGCCAGCTCAGGTTCGGCGGCATTGGCGGTGGTGGTGTATTTCGGTGTGTGGCAGGACTGGCAACCGGCCTGATAGAACAAGGTTTTGCCGGCCAACACTTCAGGTGCGTTGACGTCACGACGGGCCGGTACGGCGAGGTTACGGCTGTAGAACAGCACCAGGCGCAGGATGTTATCGCTGACTTCCGGCTCGCCATCAGGGCCGTCGCCGCTGGGTGCCTGTTTGCAGGCCGTTTGCGCGTCCGTGCAGTCATCAAAGGGCCGCAGGCTGGTGGTGAGGCCCATATCGCCCGAAAACGCGTGAACATTCTGTTGATTGAGGTTCGGTTGTCCGGCTTTCCAGCCAAATCGTCCAAGCACCGTCTTTTGCCCGGCGTCATCCCAGACCCGGTTCGGTCGTCCGCTGATGCCGTTGTTCGCCTTGGCCTGTGCCTCGGCGTTGGCCAGGATCGCCTCGTCAGGGATCGCCTCGAGCAGGCCCAGGCCAATCATCGGCGGCGCTACGCGCGCCGAAAAACGGGTGTCGGGGTGCATCGGGCCGTAGCCCAGCTGGGTGATGTTCAGGCTCGGTTTGCGCAACTCGACTTCGGTGCCGTCCTTGAAGCGAACCGGCACGGCGGTGTAATCGACCCGCACTTTGCCTTCGGGGGCTACGCCGGGGACGGCCATGTCCTGGAACTGACCGCCGTAGACGGGCTCCGGCACCACGCCGATCTGCTCGATGACCTTGGCATACGCCGGGGCGTCGGGAATCGACAGGCGTACCAGCATCGACACGGCGTTCACGTCGTCCGCAGTCGGCGGATGGCCGCGTCCGTCCTTGATGTGGCAGCCCTGGCAGGCATTGGTGTTGAACAACGGGCCGAGGCCATCGCGCGCGGTCGTCGTCGAAGGGGCGATCACCCAAGGGCTGCGGAAGAAGCTGTTGCCGACGCTGAAATCCACACGCCGGGACGGCGGCAGGTTCGCCGAGGGCATGGAAAACGCGTTCTGATCGGTCTTGCGCACCGTCGCACTGCCGCCGGAGCGAGCTTCGCCGGGTTCTGCCTGGGTGAATTTCGGGGCGTCATCGCAGGCACTCAGGCCCAGGGCCAGAAACAGTGCGGACAAGCGAAGAGGCAGCGAGGGCATCAGGGATCCTGCAAGACGAGCAAAACAAGGGCGCAAAGTCTAACAGGGGATGGGAATTTGAATAAGAGGAATTATCGTTTGCTTGATGTGGGGCAGGTTATTTGTCTTACCCATAACCCCCTGTGGGAGCGGGCTTGCTCGCGAAGGCGGGGTGTCAGTCCCCATGGAGGTTGCCTGACACGACGCTTTCGCGAGCAAGCTCGCTCCCACAATGGGATGTGTGTAGCAGATATGAAAAAGGCGACCCGAAGGTCGCCTTTTTCATTCAGCCAGCGTTGATCAGAATTCGTGATCAGCGTTGTCCGGGTTCAGGTCGTTGATGCCCAGTTTGCCAGCGGCGGCTTCGATCGAACCGGTCTGCTTGACCAGCGCAGCGATGGCGTCACGGACGATCTGATTGCCTGCGGTGTTGCCGGCAGCGATCAACTGGTCGTAGTGCTCGCCCTTGTTGGCGTGGTCGACCATGACTTGAAGCTTGGCTTCGGTAGCGGCCAGGTCGTCTTTGAGCGCGGTGTCGGCAGCCGGGTCGGCCTTGGCCACCAGGGAGGACAGGCTGGCGCCGGTCATTTTGGTGCCGTCGACACGGGTGTATTCGCCCAGGTACACGTTACGAATGCCCTTGGCATCGTAGAAGTGCGAGTTGTGGGTGTTGTCGCTGAAGCAATCCTGTTCGTCTTCAGGGGAATTGGCTTCCAGGGAAACCTTCATGCGCTCGCCCGCCAGTTCGCCCAGGGACAGACTGCCCATGCCGAACAGCATTTTGCGCAGGCCGGTTTCAGCTGGTTCTGCTTCCAGGGTGGCGCGGTAGTTGTCGGCCACGTTCGGCTTCCAGTTACCGACCATTTCTTCCAGGTCGCTGACCAGCAGCTGAGTCACGGACTTCAGGTAGGCACGACGACGATCGTTGTGACCGCCGGTAGCCCCTTTGCCTTCCAGGTAGTCCGAAGCCGGACGGTTGCCGGCGCCAGGGCCGGTGCCGTTCAGGTCCTGGCCCCAGAGCAGGAATTCGATGGCGTGGTAACCGGTGGCGACGTTGGCCTCGGAACCGCCCAGCTCGTTCAGGCTGGCGAGTTTTTCCGGGGTGATGTCTTTGACGTCGACCTTGTCTTCGCCGATCTGCACTTGAGTGTTGGCGATGATGTTGGCGGTGGCGCCCGGGTTGCCCAGGGCGTGCTCGTAGGACTTGTCGACGTAGTCGATCAGGCCTTCGTCCAGCGGCCAGGCGTTCAACTGACCTTCCCAGTCGTCAACGATGGTGTTGCCGAAGCGGAACACTTCGCTCTGCAGGTAAGGCACGCGAGCGGCAACCCAGGCAGCCTTGGCGGCTTTCAGGGTGTCGGCGTTCGGCTTGGCGAGGAAGGCGTCTACGGCGGTTTGCAGGGTCTTCGCGGTGGATTCGGCATCGCTGTAAACGGCGAAAACGATGTCGGCGTAGTGAGCGACAACGGCTTTGGCGGCGGCTTCGTCGACTTTACCGGCAGCGGCAGGCGCAGCAGCCGGGGTGGCCGCGGTGCTGGCAGCTGGCGCAGGCGCGGCAGCTTTTTCTTTGTCACCTTCGCCGCAACCGGCGAGGGAAATAGCGATGGCCAACAGACTGGCGGTAGCCAGAGGCATACGAATCATGGCGAACATCCTGCTTCGATAGGGGTGGAGTGGCGCTATGCGCACGCAAAACTGCGACATAATGCAAATCTTTCGCATTATGTGTAAAGGGTTGTAGGTGGAAATATTTCTTATTCACGGATCCCTGTAGGAGCGAGCTTGCTCGCGATGGACGTCAACGATAACGCCGGGAACCTGATACCCCGCGGTGTTCTCAAGTTCATCGCGAGCAGGCTCGCTCCTACAGGGGGGTTACAAAATAGCGGCGTTGCTGCGCTGGGCCTGTTTCAAATAGAGGCCCAGTTCCCGCGCCGGCAATGGCTTGCTGTAGTGATAACCCTGACCTTCGTGGCAGCCTTCGGAAATGATGTAGGCCTCTTGTTCGGCGGTTTCCACACCTTCGGCAATCACCTGCATGCCCAGGCTCTTGCCCAGCTGGATGATGGCGCGAACGATGGTTGCATCGTCGTCGTCATCGAGCAGGTCCTGAACGAAGCTCTTGTCGATCTTGATCTTGTCCAGCGGCAGGCTCTTGAGATAGCTCAAGGATGAATAGCCGGTTCCAAAGTCATCGATGGCGATCAGCGCACCGGAGCGGCGCAGGCTCAGCAGATGCTGGGCTGCGGTGCTGATGTCTTCCATCAGGCCGGTTTCGGTGACTTCCAGTTCCAGGCTGCGTGGCGGCAGGCGGTACATTTGCAGCAGGTTGTTGACCACCCGTGGCAGTTCGGCATGGTGCAATTGAACCGTGGACAGGTTGACCGCCATGCGCAGGTCACTGAAGCCTTGGTCATGCCACTCGCGTAATTGTTTGCAGGCCTGGTCCAGCACCCATTCGCCGATGGCAATGATGGTGCCGTTCTGTTCGGCCAGCGGAATGAACAGGTCCGGTGGCACCATGCCGTGCTCGGGGTGTTGCCAGCGAATCAGGGCTTCGACGCCCACCACGCGGTTGTCGCGGTAACTGATCTGCGGCTGGTAGACGAGGTAGAACTGATTGCGGATCAGCGCATCGCGCAGGTCTTTTTCCAGTTCGCGGCGGCGGCGCATTTCGGTGTCGACGCTGGCGATATAGAACTGATAGCGGTTGCGCGAACGGGTCTTGGCCAGCGTCATGGTCTGCTCGGCCTTTTGCAGCAATTTCTCGGTGCTGTCACCGTCCTCGGGGAACAGGGTGATGCCGATGGTGGCGCGCAGGCGGATCTCCTGATGGTCGAGGGCAAACGCCGCTTCGAGATCATCGAGAATGCTTTGTGCCAGCTCGGCGGCCTCGTAGGGTTGTTCGATATCGGCCTGGACCAGGGCGAACTGGTCGCCACCGAGGCGGGCGAGGGCACCCAGGCGACCGCTATGGCCACGCAGGCGATCGGCCAGGGCCAGCAGCAACTGGTCGCCGGTCTGGTAGCTGAACTGCTCGTTGATGCCCTTGAAATCGTCGAGGCCGACACACAACACCGCGACCCGGCGCTGCAACCTGCCGGCGTCGATGAGGATCTTGTCCAGTTGCTGCTGCAATTGCTGGCGGTTCGGCAGCCCCGTCAGGAAATCGTATTGGGACATGCGCAACAGGCTGTTTTCCGCCTCGTGGCGCAGATGGGTGTTGCGTTCGATGGACTCGAGCAACTGGTTGGCGGTGTTGATCCAGATGCCCAGTTCGTTTTTCTCGTGGCCCTTGAGCAGCGGAATCTTGTGTTCGCTGGGACGATCCGGATTGATTTCCGTGAGGTGCTCGATGATTCGCGACAGCGGCTTGGTCAGCAGCCAGTGATAGACCAGATACAGCACCAGCCCCATGGCGAGCGCGCGCAGTACGCCGGAAATGAAGATGATCACCGAGCTGACAATGAACCCCTGGCCGTAAGTGGCGGTATCGAGGGTGATGCTCAGGTCGCCGTAATATTCGCTGTAGGGCCCGCGACCGACCAGCTGGGTGGTGAAGGTGCGTTCCTTGCCGAGAATCAGGTCGGTCAGCCAGCGGCTGTGGGAGTGCTGCAATTCGCGGGTTTTTTGCGCGAGCATGGCTTCGTTGGGATGGCCGATGGAGGCCTTGCGCACGGCGGCGTCCTGAAACAGGCCTTCGATCACCTGCATGCCCATTTCCCGGTCCAGGCTGTAGACGGCCTGGGTCGAGGGGTCGCGAAACATGTCGAGGATGCGTTCGGCATCGTTGGCGACGGCCTGGCGTGTTTTATAGGCATCGAACACGATTTGTGCGCAGCTCAAGACCACGCCGACGATCAATGCCGACAGGAGCACGACCCGGAGCAACTTCACCGACAAGCTGTTCTTGAGTTCCAGCTTCAAAGGGATATTCCTTGTTCCGTGCGGGTAGTATCAAGTTGCCATGAGTATTGGCAATCCCGTGATGGCAGTCAAAGGGACAATCATCCTTGGGGGATTTTGCCTGCAGCTTGGCTGATTTGCAGTTGTCTTGACGAGTTAGCCTATTCGCACTGTGTCGGTTGTCGAGTCCTTCAACTTTAGGGGAGAGGGTGGAGATATTTTCCTTTTGTTTGATGTTAGCCGTCTGTGGCGGTGGGCAAGGGGGGGAGG